>JACXUQ010000012.1 GCA_014763835.1 Thiotrichales bacterium | reverse complement strand
ACAAACAAAGAACTCGACGCCAGTAGGGGTAAGTCGAGAAAAATCAGGCTATTTTTAACCATTTTTATTCGTGTAGCCATCTCGTGCAAAGCTCTCTTTTAGTTTTATTTTTTAGTTTTAGCTTTATTTTGGAGAAATTTAACATGATGAAACCCGTTCGCCGCGCGCTGATCAGCGTTTCGGATAAAACCGGCATCCTCGAATTTGCACAAGCCCTTTCCGCCATGAATGTCGCCATCCTGTCCACCGGCGGTACTTACAAGGTGCTGTCAGAAGCCGGTCTGCCTGTGACTGAAGTGTCCGAATATACCGGTTTCCCGGAAATGATGGACGGACGTGTTAAAACGCTTCACCCTAAAATTCACGGCGGCCTGTTGGGACGCCGCGGCAAAGATGATGCGGTCATGGCGGAACACGGCATCGAGGCCATCGACATGGTGGTGGTCAACCTGTACCCGTTTGAAGCGACTGTTGCCAATCCAAACTGCTGTCTGGAAGACGCCATCGAGAACATCGATATCGGCGGTCCGACCATGTTGCGTTCTGCTGCCAAAAACCACAACGACGTGGCCGTAGTGACCGATCCGGCTGATTACAGCCGCATTTTGGAAGAGTTGAAAGCCAACGATGTTCAACTGTCTTATGCGACCCGTTTCGACTTGGCGATCAAGACATTCGAACAAACGGCACGTTACGACGGTGCCATCTCCAACTACTTCGGCAAAATGTTCAACACCGAAGCCGGTGACAACTTCCCACGCACCTTCAACACGCAATTTGTGAAGAAGCAGTCAATGCGTTACGGCGAGAACCCGCATCAGGCGGCTGCCTTCTATACTGAGCGCAATCCGAGCGAAGCGTCGATTTCTACAGCCACCCAGATTCAGGGTAAAGAACTGTCTTTCAACAATATCGCCGATACCGACGCCGCCTTGGAACTGGTCAAAACCTTCGACGAAACCGCCTGTGTCATCGTTAAACATGCAAACCCTTGCGGTGTGGCGATCGGTGCCAACCAGTTTGAAGCCTACGACCGCGCATACAAAACCGACCCAACTTCTGCGTTTGGCGGTATTATCGCCTTCAACCGCGAATTGGACGCTGAAACCGCTAAAGCCATCGTTGATCGTCAGTTCGTTGAGGTCATTATTGCTCCGACTGTTTCCCCAGAAGCCAAAGCGGTGGTGGCTGCCAAGCAAAACGTCCGTTTGCTGGCGTGCGGTGAATTCAACGGTCAACAAGCGGCTTACGATTACAAGCGTGTGACCGGCGGCCTGTTGGTTCAAGACCGTGATTTGGGTTCAGTAGCGATGGAAGACCTGAAAGTGGTGTCTAAACGTGCGCCGACTGAAAAAGAGATGCAAGACCTGATGTTTGCCTGGAAAGTGGCTAAATACGTTAAATCTAACGCGATCGTTTACGTGAAAGACGGCATGACCATCGGTGTAGGCGCCGGCCAGATGAGCCGCGTGTACTCTGCCAAAATCGCCGGCATCAAAGCCGCTGACGAAGGCTTGGAAGTGCCGGGTTCGGTCATGGCATCCGATGCTTTCTTCCCGTTCCGCGACGGTATCGATGCGGCAGCGGCGGCAGGTATCACCGCGGTGATTCATCCGGGCGGATCAATGCGTGATCAGGAAGTGATCGACGCAGCGAACGAGCATGGAATTGCAATGGTGTTTACAGGAATGCGCCATTTCCGCCACTAAAAATGGCTTTCTGCTTAATTGATGGTGCTGCTTTTATAAACCACGAAGAGCACAAAGGACACGAAGTTGGAGTTTGATAAACTTTCATCACAAGTCATCGGCTTTGCGATAGAAGTGCATCGCCAACTCGGTTCTGGACTGTTAGAGTCAACCTATGAAAAATGCCTGTCATTAGAATTGGCGAACGCGGGCATTATTCATCAAACTCAATATGCACTTCCGGTCGTCTATAAAGGCACTGCCATTGATAATGGCTTCAGAGTGGATTTACTCATCAATAATCAACTCATTGTAGAACTCAAATCGGTTGAAAAGTTCCATAAATTGCATGAAGCACAACTGCTTACCTACATGAAATTAGCAAATATTAAGACGGGCTTACTCATTAATTTCAACAGCTTATTGTTGAAAAATGGCATCAAACGCTTTGTTCTCTAATGCAACTTCGTGCTCCTCGTGTTCTTCGTGGTTAAAAAGGATTGAAAAATGAAAGTATTAATTATTGGTAGTGGCGGGCGCGAGCACGCTTTGGCTTGGAAAGCGGCACAATCGCCGAAGGTTTCTCAGGTTTTTGTAGCGCCTGGCAATGCCGGTACCGCGATTGAAGCAAATCTTGAAAACGTCAATATCGCAGTGAACGACCTGGACGGCCTGGTGAAGTTCGCCAAGGACAACCAGATTGAAATCACCATCGTCGGCCCTGAAGTCCCGCTGGTATTGGGTGTGGTCAATGCATTCAAAGCGGCCGGATTGAAGTGTTTCGGCCCGGACAAGGATGCAGCCCAACTGGAAGGCTCAAAAGCCTTCTCCAAAGACTTTTTGGCTCGTCACAACATTCCGACCGCAGCCTATTCTGTGTTCACTGAGATCGAACCGGCCGTGGCTTATATCGAGAAAATGGGCGCACCGATCGTCGTTAAAGCGGACGGTCTAGCGGCGGGTAAAGGCGTGATTCTGGCCGACACCAACCAGGAAGCGATCGACGCGGTCAAAGACATGCTGGCCGGCAATAAATTCGGCGATGCGGGCGCACGCGTGGTCATCGAAGAGTTTTTGGTTGGCGAAGAGGCGAGCTTTATCGTTATGGCTGACGGCAAAAACATTCTGCCGATGGCTACCTCACAAGACCACAAAGCACGCAATAATGGCGATACGGGCCCTAACACCGGCGGTATGGGAGCTTATACCCCAGCACCCGTCGTCACACCTGAAATCCACGACCGCATTATGCGCGAAGTCATCCGCCCGACGGTGGACGGCATGGCGAAAGACGGTCTGCCTTATACCGGCTTTTTGTATGCCGGCGTGATGATTGATCCGAGCGGCGCGCCAAAAGTATTGGAATTCAACTGCCGTTTCGGCGACCCTGAAACCCAGCCGATTATGATGCGCCTGCAATCCGATTTGGTGGAACTCTGCCTAGCTGCTGTGGATGGCAAACTGGACACAGTCACTGCCAACTGGGATGAACGTGCTGCATTAGGCGTGGTCATGGCCGCCGGCGGCTATCCAGCCGACGACTACCGCAAAGGCGATGTCATTTCCGGTTTGGATAACGTCAATGCCGACGACCTGAAGGTTTTCCATGCCGGTACCAAGCTGAACGATCAAGGCGAAGTCATCACTTCTGGCGGTCGCGTCTTGTGTGTCACCGCATTGGGTGATAACGTCACTGCGGCACAGAAGCGCGCCTATGAAGGCGTGGCCAAAGTGCAGTGGGATGAGGTCTATTACCGCACCGATATCGGCCATCGCGCCGTCAGCCGCGAAAAGGCCTGATTGTTGCGTTAAAACAAGTCAGCTTGTTTTTTATTATAAGCACCCGCGCAAAGCCTTTGCCGGGTGCTTTTTTTGTGCCCGGAATTTATGTATAGTGAAACCTCACTCAATACAGGAGTTTATTATGGAGTTTGATTCCGTCCACAATTACTATGATCGCCTGGTATTCAACGAAATTGCCGAAAACTACACCGAAAGGGATTTAAACAGTGAGCAACTTGCCGATATGGCCTGCATTGCATTGAACCATCTTCCTGCCCGCTATATCCGTTATGATATCGACATGTCTTTCTATATGTCGGGCCAGGAACACATGGAAACCGAAGAACGCGTAAGACGAGCGGTACATTCCGCCTACTTAAGGATAAAGAAGCTCGATCACCTCAACGAAGAGTGAGTGTAAAAACATGTACAATAAAAACCAACAGGCCGGGTGTCGCCCGGTCTTGGATTGGTTAGCAAAAACCGCTTGCTAAAGCCGATGGTGCCATCTAGGCATGACATCCATAAAATAAACATACCTCGCCAATAAATTTCACTAATCCCATATAAAAAATATCACCCCCGTTAATAAACGGTTTTAACGTCTGCTTATTTCTCCCTATTCGCATATCTGCTAAACTCTCACCCCAAAGAAAATAAGAATCCTCTCAAGAGTTAGCCGTTTCAATGCTTTTTCAAGCCTCAGAATTAAGTTGTACGCGCCAAAGCAGACCGCTTTTCCAACCGGTTTCCTTCTCGCTTAACCCAGGTAACGCTATATTGATTGAAGGCCCCAACGGCGTGGGCAAGACCACCTTGCTCAAAACCCTGTGCGGACTGCGTCGCCCTGAAAGCGGCACTCTATTGCTCAACGGCAAATCCATCGCAAACCATACGCCATCCTCTCTTAGCTGGCTCGGCCATCACAATCCACTTAAAGACGATCTAAGCGCCTTGGAAAATCTTGAGATGCTTGCCCTGCTGTGCGGACACAACCAGCATTGCCCGATTGAAGCGCTGCGTTTTATGCAACTGGACAAAAGACGCCATCACGCCGTTAACACTTTTTCCGCCGGCATGAAACGGCGGCTGGCACTGGCCAGTCTGCTCTTGAGCGACTCGCTCCTGTGGATTCTCGACGAACCGCAAACCGCGCTGGATGTCGCTGGTATCCGCCTGTTTGAAGAGATGGTCAACAACCATCTGCAACAAGGAGGCATGCTGATTATGACCTCCCACCAACCGCTGGACATTGCCTTGCAACGCCTGCAACTTACCCCCCTTTAGGCGGTCTCATGCACAGTCTGTTACACCTTATGCAACGCGATTTGCGCCTAGCCTGGCGTCGCCGCGGCGAATCCTACCAAAACCTGCTGTTCTTTGCGATGGTGGTGGTGCTATTTCCGATAGCCATGGGGGGCTCCGAGGCGAAGCTTGCGCAAATCGCGCCGGGGGTATTGTGGATTGCCGCCCTTTTAGCCGCTTTACTGTCGATGCCGGCGCTTTTCAAGGACGACTTGGAAGACGGCACGATTGAGCAGTGGATTCTCAGTCGCCACAGTCTGATCGGCTTTGTATGGGCGCGGCTGCTGGCGCATTGGCTGCTCACCGCCTTGCCTTTACTGATAATGGCGCCGTTTTTTGCGCTGGCATTGCACCTTCCGGAGGCTGGATTAGCAACCCTATTACTCAGTCTGCTGCTCGGCACGCCGGCGCTGATTTTTATTGGCGGCATCGGCAGCGCCCTAACCAGCGGACTGCAGAAAAACAGTCTGCTTCTGCCGTTGCTGATGCTGCCGTTTTACCTCCCGATTCTGATTTTCGGCGCCAGCGCCGTGCAGGTTGCCGCAGAGGGCTGGTCGGCCGCCGGCCAACTCTACATTTTGGCGGCGCTTCTGGTTCTCAGCCTGGTGCTCGCCCCCTTTGCCATTGCCGCCGCGTTGCGGTTAAGCGCCACGCAATAGCCCAACACCCACAGGAAACCACCGTGACTGAAAAGCGAACAATGTCTCCCCTGCTTAAATGGTTTTACCGCCTCGGCGCGCCCGTGTGGTTTTACCCGTTTGCCGGCAGACTCCTGCCCTGGCTCGGCGCCTTGTTTTTGCTGCTCCTGCTGCCCGGCCTCTATCTGGGGCTGTGGCACGCTCCGGCCGACTATCAGCAAGGCGACTCTTTCCGCATTATGTATGTGCATGTCCCGGCGGCGTGGCTCTCCATGTTTGTCTATTTTGCGATGGCCGTCAGCGCCGTGGTGGCGCTGGTGTGGCGGCTACGCATGGCGGAGATCATGATACTCTCCAGCGCGCCGATCGGCGCGGGTTTTGCGTTGATTGCCTTGGTCACCGGCGCGCTCTGGGGCAAACCCATGTGGGGCGCGTGGTGGGTATGGGACGCCCGCCTCACTTCCGAATTGATATTGCTATTTATCTATCTGGGAATCATCGCGCTCTACAACGCCATTGAAGACCGCCGCAGCGCCGGCCGCGCCATGAGCCTGCTGACACTGGTGGGCGTAGTCAACCTCCCCATCATCCATTACTCGGTGGTGTGGTGGAACACCTTGCATCAAGGCGCAACCGTCAGCAAGTTCGACACCCCCTCGATTCATATCGATATGCTCATTCCGCTGCTGCTCATGGCCGCCGCCTTCAAAGTCTTTTACGGCTGGACGCTGCTGTTGAAAATGCGCGCCAACCTGCTGGAGCAGGACCTGCACAACGGCTGGGTCAAAGAACGCATTTACGCTTCAAAAACCGCTCCAAAAAACTCAACAGGCCGGGTGGCGGATAAAGGACACCAATATGACTGAATTTCTGAATATGGGCGGTTACGCCTTTTATGTGTGGAGCGCCTTCGGTTTCAGCGCACTGGTGATGGCGATACTGTTCATTCAGCCCATCGTCCAGCACCGTCAAGCTTGGCGCGAGGCCGAAGCTCTGCACGATGATGATGCCGACAACCTTGGAGAACGCCCATGAGCCCGGTGCGCAAAAAGCGTCTTTATACGCTGATGCTGATTTTAAGCGCCGTCGGCCTGGCGGCGTTTCTGCTGCTGCAGGCCTTTAGCGAAAACATGATGTTCTACTTTTCCACCAGCGAGGTCCAGCAAGGCAAAGCCCCGCCCGGGCGCGATTTCCGTTTGGGCGGACTGGTGGTCAACGGCACGGTGCAACGTGACCCCAACAGCCTCAAAGTACGCTTTGATCTGACCGACGGCGCGGCCAAGGTCACGGTGGAATACCGCGGCATTCTGCCCGACCTGTTCCGTGAAGGTCAGGGCATTATCGCCAACGGCCGGCTCAATGCCGAAGGCATTTTTGTGGCGCACGAAGTGCTCGCCAAACATGACGAAAACTATATGCCACCCGAAGTGGCGCATTCGCTCAAACAGGCGGAAAACAACGCCATCAAAACCCAACAGGCCACCCCATGATTGTTGAAATCGGTCACTTTGCCCTTATTCTGGGACTGGCCTTTGCGCTCGTGCTGGCCACCGTGCCACTGCTGGGCGTTGAAAAGCGTCAGCCGCTATGGATGGATGTAGCGCGCACCGCCGCCATCGGCCAGTTTGCGCTGTTGGCCTTGGCATTTGCCTGCCTCATCTACGCTTTTGTCCAGGACGACTTTTCAGTCAAATATGTCGCCCACAACTCCAACACCCAACTGCCGCTGATCTTCAAAATCTCCGCCACCTGGGGTGCACACGAAGGCTCTCTGCTGCTTTGGGCACTGATTCTGACGCTGTGGACGCTCGCCGCCGCTTTATTTGCCAAGCAGCTCCCGCCCACCCTCAAGGCGCGGATGCTCAGCGTGCTCGGCTGGGTTGCGGCGGGCTTTATCCTCTTTATTCTGCTTACCTCCAATCCGTTTGAGCGTCTGCTGGACATCCCAACCGAAGGCCGCAGCCTCAATCCGCTGTTGCAGGACATCGGCCTGGCGATTCACCCACCGATGCTCTATATGGGGTATGTGGGCATGGCAGTGGCGTTTGCGTTTGCCGTGGCCGTGCTGCTGGAAGGCAAAATGGAAAACGCCTGGGCGCACTGGGCGCAAACCTGGACACTCATCGCTTGGGCCTTTCTGACGCTGGGCATCGCGCTGGGCAGCTGGTGGGCCTATTACGAACTCGGCTGGGGCGGCTGGTGGTTCTGGGATCCGGTGGAAAACGCCTCGCTGCTGCCGTGGATTGTCGCCACCGCCCTGATCCACTCCCTGGCCATTACCGCCAAACGCGGCAGCTTCCAGGCGTGGAGCCTGCTGCTTGCCATCCTCACTTTCGGCCTGAGTCTGCTGGGCACCTTTCTGGTTCGCTCCGGCGTACTCACCTCGGTACACGCCTTCAGCAGCGACCCGTCGCGCGGCGTCTTCATACTGGTGTTTCTGGTGGTGATTGTCGGCGCCGCACTGCTGCTGTTTTCGGCACGCGCCCATCTGGTCACGCAACGCCGCGTCTTTCAGCCTTTATCCAAAGAGACCCTGCTGCTGCTCAATAACGTGCTCTTAATAGCGATAATGGCAACGGTACTGCTCGGCACGCTTTATCCATTGATTCTGGATGCGCTCGGCATCGCCAAACTCTCGGTAGGCGCACCCTACTTCAATAGCGTCATCGTCCCACTGACCGTGCCTCTGGCATTGTTGATGGGGCTAGGCTTCGCCACACACTGGCGCGAAAGCCGTGCCGGCGGCCTGCTCACACAACTCTGGCCGGTGCTGCTGGTCAGCGCGCTCATTGCCTTTATTGTGCCGCTGTTATTATTGCCCGATCTGCAAGGCTGGGCGCTCGTGGGCCTGTTTATGAGCGCCTGGATTGCCTTGAGCGCCTTGCAATGGCTATGGCAAAATCGCGCTTCAAAAAACTCAGCAGGCCGGGTAACAGAACGTCGCCGCATACTGGGCGCCGTGCTGGCACATACCGGCTTTGCGGTGATGCTCGCCGGCATTACCGTCACCTCGCTTTACAGCATCGAAAAAGACGTGCGTCTCGCGCCCGAGGAATCCTACAGCATCGGTACCACCCGTTTTGAATTCGGCGGCGTTATCCAAAAACAGGAGCACAATTACCTCGCCTCGGAAGGCACCGTTAAAGTCTATGTAAACGACCGATGGCTGACCAACCTGCATCCTCAGAAACGCACCTATCTCAGCCAAAGCATGCCGATGACCGAAGCCGGAATCGACGCGCAACTGTCACGTGACCTGTTTGTGGCGCTTGGCGAAAAACTCGATGCACAGGCCTGGAGTCTGCGCATTCAATACAAACCGCTGATCCGCTGGATTTGGCTCGGCGCGATTCTGATGGCGCTCGGTGCTTTGCTCGCCTTACCCTCCAGCCGGCAACGCCGCCAGGAGGTGGCCGAATGAACAAACAATGGTTACCTATCGGTATTTTTTCGCTGTTGGTCGCGTTTCTGGCCATCGGCCTGACACTCAATCCTAAAGAGGTGCCCTCGCCGCTGATCGGCAAACCTGCACCGGATTTCACCCTGCCGCTGCTCAAACAAACGCAGACACTCTCCACCCGAGAGTTACAAGGCAGGGTTTGGCTATTGAATGTCTGGGCATCGTGGTGCAGCTCCTGCAAACAGGAACACGCCCTACTGGTGCGTTTTGCGCAAAACCATACGCTAACGATGGTCGGACTGAACTACAAAGACACGCCGCTCGAAGCCCAGAACTGGCTTGATGCGCTCGGCAATCCCTACACCTTTGTGGTTCAAGATCAAACCGGACAGGCCGGTATCGACTGGGGCGTGTATGGCGTTCCGGAAACCTTTGTCATCGACGCGACCGGCATCATCCGCCACAAATTCACCGGGCCGCTGACGCAAAAGCGTCTTGATGACGAATTGCGACCGTTGCTGAAAACCCTTGAGGTGTCTGAATGAAAAAGAGTGTGATCGCATTATTACTGGCCTGTTTAAATTGGCCGGCGCAGGCAATGATTGAAAGTTACCGTTTCGAGACGCCCCAACAGGAAGCCAACTACCGCGAATTGATTTTCGAACTGCGCTGCCTCGTCTGCCAAAATCAGAATCTGGCCGATTCCAACGCCCAGTTGGCACAGGATCTGCGCAAGCAGGTCCATCATCTGCTGGTCGAAAAACAGGCCGATAAACAGCAGGTGGTGGACTACATGGTGCAACGCTACGGCGACTTTGTGCTCTATAATCCGCCGCTCAAAACCCACACGGCATTGCTCTGGTTTGCGCCGCTGCTGTTCGTGGCTTTGGGCGTTATCTGGCTGCTGACCCTGCTACGCAAACAGGCCAACACCCTAGACAAGGACACACCATGACCCTCCTTAGCCTCGCTTTAAGTGCCCTGCTGATTCTGGCCTTATTGTGGCTGCTGCTGCCCTTTCTCAAAAGCGCGACTTCAACGCAGCAGCCATCGCATCGACGGGTCATTGCCGCCATGGCGCTGTTTGTACCGTTCTTCAGCCTGGGACTCTACGCCTGGCTGGGCACGCCGCAGTTTGCCGAAATGCAACGCGAAAAGCCGCCTGCTCCCATGATTACACTGGTGGATAAACTCGAACAGAAACTGGCGCAAAACCCGCAGGATCTACAAGGCTGGCTTTTGCTGGCACGCTCACACAGTGTCACCCGCAATTACGCCAAAGCGGTCGCCGCCTATGAAAAAGCGCTGGCGCTCGCTCCCGACAATATCCAAATTGCGCTGGCTTTGGCCGACAACCTGACCCTGCAAAACAGCGGACGCATCAATGAACGCGCCCGCGAACTGCTGCAAAGCGCCTATCAGCGAAATCCGCACGACCACACCACCCTGTGGATGCTGGGCATGGCCGAACAGCAAGCCGGACTCCCTAGAGAGGCCGCGCGCTATTGGCAAACGCTTTATGCGCAATTGCCCGAAAACAGCGAACAACGTCTTGAAGTTGCCAAGTTGCTCTCCACACTCGAAGCGTCCGACATCCCCGTTGTCGCACCCGGCTCACCCCCAACAAACGTGCCGGAGCAGACTGCCGACACCTCCTTGCGGATACACCTCAACATGGATAGTAAATGGCGTCAGGAGTGGGGAGAAGCAGCGGTGTTTATTTATGCCAAAAGCGCCGAGGGGATACCGATGCCGATTGCCGCCAAAAAGTTAGCGCTGGCAAATCTGCCGGCAACCGTAGTGTTAACGCCGGCCGACGAGCTCTTACCGCAGCGCCGTTTGCAAGATTTTTCAACGCTGATTATCGGCATCAAAATCACCCGCGGTGGATTGCAAAACCAGCAAGAGACACTGTTCCAAAGCGAACAAATCACCACCCAAGCCCGAGAATACGTATTTTTCATAAAATAACAATATTAGAAATTTCTAATATTACCGTTTTATTAAATAAATCTACCCTATCTATCATCAAATTTACTAGCTTTACCATCAAAATTTTCTCTCATAACATAGCCATGCAATTCAAGGATTGCATGGGTCTATAGGCTTCTCTTATAAGAACCCATAAATAAAATTACGCATTCATTTAGCAAAGAACGGAAAACGTTAAGGCTAAAAGAAGGCCCTAGTTAAATCGCCAAAATAAAAAGATAAGCAATACTATGTTCAACAAAAAAGTCGGCCTTGTCGTGGTCGTTTTCCTACTCGGTTTCGCTTCGTTCGGCGCAATGAACGCCTTTTTCGCTTATACCAATACCACTGAATTCTGTACCTCGTGCCACAGCATGACGGTTAATCTCAAGGAATACCAAGAGACCATCCACTACAAAAACCCCTCGGGCGTGCGCGCGGAATGTGCCGATTGCCATGTTCCGCACGATTTCTTGCCAAAACTCAAAGCCAAAATCCTGGCGGCCAAAGATGTTTACCATGAATTTATCGGCAATTTTGCCGTCAGCGATGAACTCAAGGCCGACGAGGACGCCTATTTGGAACACTACAACAAACACCGCTGGGAGATGGCCAACGCCGTCTGGAAAAAAATGAAGGAAACCGATTCCCGCGAGTGCCGTAGCTGCCATAACTTTGAAGCGATGGATTTTGAGGAACAGGGCAAACAGGCGGCCAATAAACACCCGCGTGCCATGGAAAAAGGCCAGACCTGTATCGACTGCCATAAAGGCATCGCCCATATGGAACCGGATGAACCCGAAGAGATCGATATCAAACGCCGCGACGGATTGGTTGAGGATATTCTGCCAAAACGATAGCCGTGCATGATGGTCCTTGACGCCTGGCGACTCGACGGCGTCCGGACAACGGCAAAGATAACGAAACCGGAACATACACTAGAACCCGTTTTCATCATCGAGTCTATCACTGAGCAATACTTCTGAGGAGGAGTAACTTATGAAAAAAACTAAACTAGGCTTTATTGCAAAAGCCGCTTTGGTTGCCGGCGGCATGCTGGCATCAAACGTCGCTTTTGCCGGCATTGACCGTGCCGAAATGCTGGCCAACACCTGCGCGGGCTGTCACGGCCCTAACGGCGTGAGCCACGGACCGGCCACCCCTTCTATTGCCGGCATTTCTAAGGACTACTTTATTGAATCGATGAACGCTTACGCTTCCGGTTCGCGTCCTTCGACCATTATGATGCGTATCGCCAAAGGCTATAGCGAAGCGGATATTCAGGCGATGGCTGAATACTTCTCCAAACAGCATCACCAGTCTGCGGTTCAGGCTGTCAACGAAAGCCTAGTGCAAAAAGGTGAAAAACTGCACAACAAATATTGCGAAAAATGCCACTCTGAAGGCGGCAGCTTGGCGTCCGACGATGCCGGCATCCTCGCTGGCCAATGGAAACCTTATCTGCAGTACAACTTGCATGACTTCACATCAGGCAACCGCGAAGCGCCAAAGAAAATGGCCAAGCAGCTCAAAGCCATGCATGACAAGTACGGCCAAGAAGGTGTAGATCAACTGATTGAATTCTACTCAAGCAAATAAGGAGCGCAGAACATGAGCAATATTTCAAGAAGAAATCTATTTAAAGGCGCGGCGGCCGGTGCAATCGGCGTAGCGGCGGCGACTCAGGCCACTTCTGCCTCAGCCAGCAGCAAGCGTGTTGTTATCGTCGGCGGCGGTATCGGTGGCGCCACGGCGGCACAATACCTGAAAAAAATGGACAAAAGCATCGATGTCACCATCATCGAAAAAAATCCCGACTACTACACCTGCTTTATGAGCAACGAAGTGTTGAGCGGCGAGCGTCAAATGTCGTCTATCCACTTCAACTACGACAAAATCAAAGCCAAAGGCATCAACGTTATTTTTGACACCGTAACCGGCATTGATGCGCAAGGGCAGACCGTTTCTACGGCAGGCGGCCAGAAGCTGGCCTATGACCGTTGTATCGTTTCGCCGGGCGTGGATTTCAAATACGAAGCCATTGAAGGGTATTCAGCCGAAGTGGCGCACAACAGTATTCCACACGCCTGGAAAGCCGGTCCGCAAACTGAAATGCTACGTCAGCAACTGCTGGACATGAAGGATGGCGGCACGGTCGTTCTGGTGGCTCCGCCAAACCCATTCCGCTGCCCTCCTGGACCTTACGAGCGCGTTTCGCAAATTGCCTCCTACCTGAAAGAGCACAAACCTAACTCGAAAATCGTCGTTTTGGACCCTAAAGATAAATTCTCCAAGCAAGGTCTGTTTGTAGACGGCTGGAAACGCCATTACGGCTACGAAACGGACGCCAGCATGATCAAATGGATTCCGGCTAAGGACGGCGGCACAGTGACTAAAGTGGATGTGGCCAGCAAAACAGTCACCTGCGGCGCAGGCGAATTCAAGGCCGATGTGCTGAACATTATCCCGCCGCAGAAAGCCGGCAAAATCGCGTTTGATGCAGGCTTGGTGGACGACAAAGGCTGGTGCCCGATTGATCACAAAACCTTTGAATCGACGATTCACAAAAACATCCACGTGATCGGTGATGCATCGGTAGCCGCGCCACTGCCAAAATCCGGCTATGCAGCCAACTCCGAAGCCAAAGTTTGCGCGGCCGCCGTGGCCTCTGCGCTAAACGGTTTGGAAATGGTCGAGCCTTCATGGGTCAACACCTGTTACTCGGTGATTGCGCCAGGCGACGGGATTTCCGTAGCGGCGGTTTACAAGTATGAAGGCGGCAAAATCGTCGCCGTTAAAGGTGCTGGCGGCTTAACCGGTGCTTACGACCCTGAATTGCGTAAACGCGAAGTGTTATATGCGCACTCCTGGTTCGCCAACATTACAGCGGATGTATTCGGTTAATCGTTGTTACATTCAAAAACATAATCCTCCTAAAACTCTGCTTTTACCCCGCTTTTGCGGGGTTTTTTTTATTTACAGAGAGCTTTGCACGAGATGGCTACACGAATAAAAATGGTTAAAAATAGCCTGATTTTTGTTGAAAAACTTGCTAATAGCGAGCTATTGGCTGCGTTTT
>JACXUQ010000199.1 GCA_014763835.1 Thiotrichales bacterium | reverse complement strand
CCAATCAACCTTGGTTGTCCAGGCCCTCTTCCGAGGGCTTTTTTATGCGCGCTACCCGGCCTGTTGAGTTTTAAAATCGGCCGACAAACTTTGTCAATCCGCCGATTCCCGCTATACTACAAGCACGATTGATTCAGGTTTATTAACGTTATGCGCCCCTTTCGCCTTCATGTTCAACTGACAACGCTACTGTTACTGCTATTTAGCCTCTTGGGTGCCACAAACGCCCTGGCTGCCGAGCAATCGACCGCTGAACTGAGCGAGCTCAACGACCAGGCGCTGCATATCAAATTGGTGGAAACCGCCCTGCGTTACGATTTTTACAATAAACGCTGCCGCGGTATTTCGGTCTCCAAAGAGGTCAACGAGGTCAACCGGCTGTTCCTTAAAAAATACGGCCTGACGGTGCATAATTTCATCAAACAGCAGATGCAGACCGATCCGCGCGACTATCAAGAGCAACTTAAACAGGCGCTTTATGCCGAACTCGCCAAAATGGGCGGTTGCGACGCCTCCAAAGAACAAGGCATGATTGCGCGCTTCCAAGCCGATTTCCGCTTGCTTTTGAAACGCGCCGAAAATTCCAACTGGTTCCCGGAATAAGCCGACATGAGTCAAAGTCACCATCTGATTACCCGCGAAGGCCGCGTAGCGCTTGAAAAAGAGTTGGAAAACTTGTGGCGTGTGGAACGCCGCCTGACCACGCAGGCCGTTACCGAAGCCGCTGCTCACGGCGATCGCAGTGAGAATGCCGAGTATAAGGAAGGTAAACGCCGCTTGCGCGAAATCGACCGCCGCATCCGCTTTTTAAGCAAACGCCTCGATGTGGTAAAGGTAATAGATTATTCACCTGCGCAGGATGGCAAAGTGTTTTTTGGCGCCTGGGTGGAGCTGGAAAACGACGAAGGCGTCACCGCCCGCTACCGCATCGTCGGCACCGACGAGTTCGATCCCCAAAAGCATTTTATTAGCGTCAATTCACCGATGGCGCGCGCCCTGATCGGCAAAGAGATCGATGACGAAGTCGTGGTGCAAACACCCGAGGGCAAACGCGTCTGGTATATCAATCAAATCCAGTACCGCCCTTTCGATTAACCCCCTCTCTTTACCCAGCCTGTCGAGTTTTTAAAAAGCCTTTCTTTTCGGTTTGCAAAACCCAACAGGCCGGCTTAGAGTGCGCCGCTTTGTTGCAGTTTTGCAAAAATCGCTTGTGCCAAGGCCTCATAACCCTGCGCATTGAAATGCACATAATCCGATTTCATCGTCAAGCGCCCCATGAGTTCGGGCACAATCTCATCTTCCAACGGTACGGCATATTCATCGGCCAGTTCCTCATACCAGGGCGCGGCACGCATCCACACGCCCTTTTGCGGAACGCTTACCAGTAACACGCCAATACCTTCAGTCTGCAACCAGGCGATCATTTTGCCGAGATTGGCGGCAATGCTTTCCTCGGGGCGCTTTTGCAGCATATCATTGCCGCCCTCGAGCAGAATCACCAGCTTGGGTTGATGCACGGCCACCACCTCAGTCAAGCGCGCCAAGCCTTGCGCAGTGGTTTCACCGCTGACGCCGGCATTAATCACGTTACGGCCACTCAAACCCGCCAATACAGCGGGATAGCTCTGCTCCGGCCTAACGCCGACACCCAATGTCAGACTATCGCCAAATGCCAAAATGGTGTCTTCGGCCTGCAAAGGAGGCAGTTGCGGTTTGGCACACGCCGCCAGAAAAAACACCCAAACGACAGACAAAACCCATTTCACCGCAATTTTCATACCTATCCTAAAGTTTCTTTCAAACCTGTCGATAAAAAGAGAAACAAAACATACCGCTATAAAAACAGAGCCCGAAATACAAATCAAGACAGGGCCGCACACAAATGCCGCGCACAAATGCCGCACGAGGGAACCCTCAAGGGAAGACGTAAGGAGGCACCAAGACCTCTCTTTACTCACCATATAAATGGGACTCTACCATGAAAATTCTCGACCAGAATCTGCAGCTTTCCGCGCAATATTATGCGCGCAGCGAAAGCGCCCAACAGCGTGTTCACGAAAACTATGTGAACGGCCAGCTGCAAAGCCGTGAAACCCAAACGCAATCACATATGACCGAAAGTGCCGGAATGAGCACACTCTCCATCGGCAAACCACTAGCACAGAATACAACTGGCAACCATCCATTGGGGCATTTGCGCTCGCCAGCCAAACAGGAAACTTTTGAATCCCAAACGCCAGGACAGCGTCAAACTAATGCCTTTCCTGCGCAGGCCCAAGGCGTTAAGACGCAAGATGCCTCCGAAGGGAAACCCGCACTGCCGCCCCATCTGCAACGCATGATCGAAGCGGTGGAAGCGATGATGGAACGGCTTACAGGCAAGCCCTATCATCTTAAAGTTTACGGTTATGACGGCGGCGAGGAGAATGCCGCTCAAACTGCCCCCGCACCGACATCCCGAGGGCAAAATGCAGCGCAAACCGTGGACGGAATGCCCGTTTTCGGTGAACGTTGGGTCATGATGAGCCACTATTACGAAGAACAACACACCCAATTCAGCGCCCAGGGCAAGGTGACCACCGCCAATGGCGAGCAGATCAGCTTCAATCTGAATTTGCAGATGAGTCGCAGCTTCTCTGCCCAGTTTATGAGCGAACGGCAGCAAGGCTGGGTTATGAAAGACCCGTTAACCGTCAATTTCGGCGGCACACCAGCGGAACTCACGCTAAACAAATACGAGTTTGATATTGATGCCGATGGTCAGGCCGATCAGATCAGCTTTGTCGCACCGGGCTCCGGGTTTTTGGCATTCGATAAAAACGGCGATGGCATCATCAACGATGGCAGCGAACTTTTCGGCGCTCAGAGCGGCGACGGCTTCAGTGAATTGGCCGCTTACGACGAGGACGGCAACGGCTGGATTGATGAAAACGACGCCATTTTTTCCAAACTGGAAGTCTGGCAGAAGGACGCCAACGGACTGGACAAACTGCAAGGCTTGCTGGAACTCAATATCGGAGCGATTGCGCTAGCCAATGTGGCCACGCCTTTTAACTACAAAGATGGTGACAATGCCATGCAAGGCCAGTTGAAAAACAGCGGCATCTTCCTCTATGAAGACGGCCGCGGTGCCGGCACCGTCCAGCAGATTGATCTTGCGGTATGAATCGATTCGCTTAGAAGAAGTAAGTTCTGATGGTTTGGTGCAACCTTTCCGCCAAGACCTGACGAGGCAGACTGGCAAATTCAGCGTGCAAGTTATCGGCAATATCGATAAAACGCTCGACTAAATTCGGGTCAAAATGCTGCCCAGCCTCCTCGCTAAGGATCTGCAGGGAGGCAGCCACGCTGAAAGGCTCCTTGTAAGGCCGCTTTGAAGTTGGGGCGTCAAACACATCCGCAATGGCCAAAATGCGTGCATTCAATTAAGACAATTGAATCAATGGGTTAAAAAGGAATTGGCCTAGTTATCTAGGACAGCCCCTTACATTTTATTACGTTTTATTA
>JACXUQ010000198.1 GCA_014763835.1 Thiotrichales bacterium | reverse complement strand
TTTTTCGAGCAACTCAAACTTTACAGTCAAAAACGCGAAACCAAACGCTTTGACTTACAGAGCTGGTTGCAAGGTTGCCTGGATAACCCCGGTGATTGCACATGTGACGAAGTGCTATGGATCACCGCGCCCGACCAAAACATCAAAACCAGCGTGCCGGTCAAGCTGCGGGCCTATCCCATCAAAAACCGCCAGCAGCAACTCGACAACCTACTGGTTCACATTAAAGACCTGAGCATCGAAATCCAGGCCGAAGCGCAGATGCGCCTGATGGACGCCAGCTACGCCGGCCAGTTCATCACCAACGCCCAAGGTTACATCACTCAGCCAAACTACGCCTTTTGCGCCTATACCGGGCTGAATCCGGATGCCCTCAAAGGCATGACCTATATCGATTGGCTGAAAAAGCAGGTCACCCTCAAGGTGCCGTTCGGCAGCGTCATGGAATCGCTGTTGAACGAGGGTTGCTGGAGTGGCGAGGTGCAGATCAGCGCCTCCAGCGACGCCCAATTCTACGCAGTACTGAGCGTGTCGATGCTGACCGATAAAAACCGCAATATCGAACATTTTATCGGGGTGTTGCAGGACATCACCGACATCCACGAGGCGCGCAGCGAAATCGAGCGCCTAGCCTATTACGACAAACTCACCGGCTTGGCCAACCGCTCGCTGCTGCACAATCAGATGGAAGCCACGCTCGAAAACCTGCCCGCATCGCAAAGCACCTCCGCGCTGATTATGCTCGATCTGGACGGTTTCAAAATCCTTAACGATACCCTCGGCCACGCTATCGGCGATCAACTGCTGATTCTGGTGGCACAAAAGATCAAATCGCTGGCGCCGATCGATGCGCTCGTGGCGCGCCTGGATGGCGACGAGTTTGCCATCCTGCTCAGGGAGATCAGCCAGGATGCTGAAGAAGCGCAGCAAACCGCCCTGTTAATCGCCTATAAACTGCAAGATGTGCTGGATGACCGCTACACTGTCCGTAACCGCACCCTGCACTGTTCCGCCAGCGTCGGTGTTTATCTGTTTGAACAGGAGGTCGGTAAAGGCCAATCCGATCAACTCATCGGCTACGCCAACCTGGCTATGCATGAAGCCAAAAATCTCGGCGGCAATCAGGTCTTCCAGTTTGAAAGCCGGCTGTGCGAAACTGCCAAACAACGCCTGGAAATGCTCCAGGCACTGAATCACTCCGAACTGGATCAGGAATTTCAACTTTACTTCCAGCCGCAAATGAACATCCAGGGCCAGGCGGTTGCCGCCGAAGTACTGCTGCGCTGGTTCCATCCCAGCCTTGGATTTGTGCCGCCCAACGAATTCATTCCGGTTGCCGAAGAAGGCCGCCAGATCATTAAAATCGGCCTTTGGGTCATGCACAAAGCCTTTATTCAGGCCAAGGCGTGGAATGAAACTTACGGCCAGCAACGTCCTATGCGCATCTCCATCAATATCAGTCCGATCCAGTTTCACGAACAGAGTTTCGTCGAGCTGGTGATCGGTCTGGTCAAATTCACGCAGGTGGATCCGCACACCATTACGCTGGAACTGACCGAAGGCGTCCTGATCCGTAATACACTGCTGGCGCTGCAAAAAATTCAGCACCTCGTCAGTCTCGGCTTCCAAATCTCGATTGACGATTTCGGCACCGGCTACTCCTCACTGAGTTACTTACAAAGACTGCCGCTGCACGAACTCAAGATCGACCAGAGTTTTATCCGCCACATCCCCGACAACGCCGATGATGTGGCGATTGTGGAATCCATTCTCAAACTGGCGCAAACCAAAAACCTCGCGGTTGTCGCCGAAGGCGTTGAAACCCAGGTGCAGGCTGACTTTTTGCGCCAACAGTGTCCCGACCTGTTGATTCAGGGTTATCTTTACAGCAAACCCATACCTGCGGTTGAATTTGAAGCAAAATTCCTGCAAGCCGCGAAATAAAACGCAACAGGCCGGGTCTCGCAACCGAGCGGCCGCTTTTCACCAATATTTATCGCATTGATTTCTTTGCAATAAATTTAATCTTCGAGTATAATCCGCGCTCCGCTTATCCAGACGCATGAAATCGAACATAAAATCGGCGTTCAGCGGAATCCTGAGCCATTTGCCCGCAACGTCAATTGACGCCTTCGACTTGCCTTGCAACTCGACGACTTTTTTCTGCCGCAAAAGAGCTCACTTTATGAACTTTTGCCCCAGAATAATCCAGCGAAATCCGCCACAGCCACTCCTATCTCTGTGCGAAACCAGCTTTTTAGCTTTCGATGACCTGATGCCGTTTACGCATTCGGGCCATGCTTATTCCAGGGCAAACCACTAGACCGCGTGTCTTAAGGAAAAAAAATGTCCTCAGAAATCAAATTCGATCAACTCAACCTGCGTCCGGAAGTGCTGCAAGCGATTTCCGAAATCGGTTACGAAACCCCATCACCGATTCAGGCACAAGCCATTCCAACCCTGCTAAACGGCGGCGACATTCTAGGTATGGCGCAAACCGGTACCGGTAAAACCGCGGCGTTTGCCCTGCCGGTTTTGAGCATGATTGACCTCAAAGTCAAAAACCCGCAAGTGCTGGTGTTGGCTCCAACCCGCGAATTGGCCATCCAGGTATCCGAAGCTTTCCAGAGCTTTGCCCACCACATGAAAGGCTTCCATGTTCTGCCAATCTACGGCGGTTCGGATTACGGCACGCAGATTCGCGCGTTGAAACGCGGCGTGCATGTGGTCGTGGGTACGCCGGGCCGCGTCATGGATCACATCGAAAAAGGCACGCTGCAACTGCACGAACTGAAAACCTTGGTACTGGACGAAGCCGACGAAATGCTGCGCATGGGCTTTATCGATGACGTCGAATGGGTTTTGAAGCACACCCCTGACACGCGTCAGATCGCGCTGTTTTCGGCCACCATGCCAAAAGAGATTCACCGCATTGCCAGCACCTACCTGCAAGATCCGACCGAAGTCATTATCAAGCAGAAAACCTCCACTGCCACCACTATCGACCAGAAATACTGGCTGGTCAGCGGACTGCACAAACTGGACGCGTTGACACGCATTCTGGAACATGAAGACAAAGACGGCGTGATCATTTTCGTACGCACCAAAACCGCCACGGTGGAACTGGCCGAAAAACTGGAAGCACGCGGTTATGCTGCCGCTGCACTGAATGGCGACATCGCCCAGAACCAGCGTGAACGTATTGTCGATCAGTTGAAAACCGGCAAACTGGATATTCTGGTTGCGACCGACGTCGTTGCCCGTGGTTTGGACGTACCGCGCATCAGCCACGTTATCAACTACGACATCCCGCACGACAACGAATCCTACGTACACCGTATCGGCCGTACCGGTCGTGCCGGCCGTTCGGGAACTGCAATTCTGTTTGTAGCACCGCGCGAACGTCATTTGCTGCGTTCGATTGAACGCTCCACTAACAAACAGATTCCGATGATGGAACTGCCTTCGCCGAAAGAGATCAACGCCAACCGCGTGATGCGTTTCAAAGAGCGCATTATCAATGC
>JACXUQ010000197.1 GCA_014763835.1 Thiotrichales bacterium | reverse complement strand
TACAAAGGCTTGGTTATGCCGCGCGAACTACCCGAATTCTATTTGGATCTGAAAAACCCGGCGTTTGAGTCTTCCGTCATCTCTTACCACCAGCGTTTTTCGACCAACACCATGCCACAATGGCGTTTGGCACAACCTTTCCGTTTCTTAGCGCATAACGGTGAGTTGAATACTATCCGCGGTAACCGTAACTGGGCCTTGGCACGTCAAAGCAAATTCGCCACGCCACTATTGCCCGACCTGGCTGATCTGAAGCCGTTGGTCGCACAAACCGGTTCCGACTCCAACTCACTGGACAACATGTTGGAAGTGCTGATGATGGGTGATATGCCGGTGTTCCAGGCATTGCGTCTGTTGATTCCACCTGCCTGGCAGAATATGCCGCACATGGATCCAGACCTGAAAGCGTTCCTGGAATACAACTCCATGCACATGGAACCATGGGACGGCCCGGCCGGTATGGTTATCAACACCGGTAAATACGCCATCTGCGGCGTTGACCGTAACGGTCTGCGCCCAACGCGTTATGTCATCACCAAAGACCGTCACATCACCTTTGCATCTGAAATCGGCGTGTACAACTACGCACCGGAAGACGTGGTGGAAAAAGGCCGTTTGAAACCAGGTCAACTGATTGCCGTTGATCTGGAAACCGGTACTTTGTTGAAACCACAGGAAATCGATGACGCCTTGAAAGTCGCCAAGCCATACCGCGAGTGGATGGACAAAGGCTATATGCGCATCGAAGAACAGCTTAAGCAAGACGACCAGACAATGGGCTGGGACTCATTACAGGCTGACACCTACCAGAAATACTATCAGGTGACGTTTGAAGAGCGTGACGCCGTTATCCGCGTATTGGCGGAAGAAGGCCAGGAAACGACCGTTTCGATGGGTGACGACGCGCCGCTACCGGTGTTTTCGCACAAGCCACGCTCCATTTTCGACTATTTCCGTCAGATGTTTGCGCAGGTCACCAACCCGCCAATCGATCCGCTGCGTGAAAACATCGTGATGTCATTGAACACCTGTTTCGGCCGTGAGCTGAACATGTTCGAGGAAGGCGCGGAACACGCACGCCGTTTGGAAGTGTCTTCTCCGGTTCTTAGCCCATCGATGATGGCGCAATTGTTGGAACTGAAAGACGCCGACTACCAGCACCAAATCATCTCGTTGCACTACAACCACGAAGAAAAAGGCATGAAGCAGGCCGTTGTGGATATCTGCGATCAAGCTGTGGCGGCCGCACGTGCCGGTAAAACCCTGTTGGTGTTGAGCGATCTGGGCATTGAAAACGGCAAAGTCACCGTCCCTGCGGCGATGGCGACCGGCGCGGTTCACCACCGTTTGATCAGCGAAGGCCTGCGTCCTGAAACCAACATTATCGTGCAAACCGCAACGGCGCGTGACCCGCACCACTTTGCGGTTCTGTTCGCCTACGGTGCCACTGCGGTGTTCCCGTACCTGGCGTACGAGACCATCGAAGATTTGCGTCGCTCCAATGAGCTGGATAAAAACACGCCAATCAGCACTTACATTAAAAACTACCGTAAGGGGATCAACAAAGGGTTGTACAAAATCCTGTCGAAGATGGGGATTTCCACCATCACCTCTTACCGTGGTTCGCAGCTGTTTGAAGCTGTCGGTCTGACCTCTGAAATCGTTGATCTGTGCTTCAAAGGCACGCCTTCACGTATTGAAGGAACGAACTTCGATCATTTGGAACTGGATCAACGCCGTTTGGCATGGGAAGCGTTTAACCCACGCAAACCCCTGCAACAAGGCGGCCTGTTCAAATACGTTCATGGCGGTGAATACCACGCGTTCAACCCGGAAGTGGTGAACAGCATCCGTGAAGCAGTGCAGAAAAACGACCAGAACATGTACAACAAGTTCCGTGACCTGGTCAACAACCGTCCGGCCATGACGATTCGCGACCTGTTGACGTTCAAAGACGGCGTCAATGCGATCGATTTGAATGAAGTCGAACCGGTCGAATCCATCTACAAGCGATTCGACTCTGCCGGTATCTCACTGGGCGCTCTGTCACCTGAAGCACATGAAGCCCTGGCCACGGCGATGAACCGTCTCGGCGCACGCTCCAACTCCGGTGAAGGTGCGGAAGATCCGGCACGTTACGGTACCGAGAAGATGTCGAAGATCAAGCAGATCGCTTCCGGCCGTTTTGGTGTGACCGCGCACTACCTGCGTAATGCCGAAGTTTTGCAGATCAAAATCGCGCAAGGCGCCAAGCCGGGTGAAGGCGGTCAGCTGCCAGGCCACAAGGTCGACATGACGATTGCGAAACTGCGCCACTCCGTACCGGGTGTAACGCTGATTTCTCCTCCACCGCACCACGATATCTACTCGATCGAAGACTTGGCACAGCTGATTTTCGACTTGAAACAGGTCAACCCGAATGCGTTGATTTCGGTGAAACTGGTAGCCGAGCCGGGTGTGGGTACGATCGCCGCCGGTGTGGCCAAAGCTTACGCCGACCTAATTACGATTTCCGGTTATGACGGCGGTACCGGTGCGTCACCGATGACCTCGGTCAAATACGCCGGTAACCCGTTTGAAATGGGTCTGGTGGAAGCGCACCAAACCTTGCGTGCCAACGACCTGCGCGGTCAGGTGATTCTACAGGCTGACGGCGGTTTGAAAACCGGTCTGGACGTGATCAAAGCGGCTATTCTGGGTGCGGAATCGTTCGGTTTCGGTACCGTACCGATGATCGCCCTGGGCTGTAAGTACCTGCGTATCTGCCACCTGAACACCTGTGCGGTGGGCGTGGCAACGCAGGACGAGCGTCTGCGTAAAGAACACTTTATCGGCCTGCCGGAAATGGTCATGAACTACTTCCGTTTTGTTGCGGAAGAAACGCGCGAATGGCTGGCCAAACTGGGCGTACGCTCTTTGGGCGAGCTGGTTGGGCGCGTTGACCTGTTGAAAGTCATCGACAACCCGCTGACCGAAAAGCAGAAAAACATCGACCTGTCGGCGTTTATTTCTGACGGCGGCGTACCGGCCGACAAACCGCAGACCGTGCAGGTTGCCCGCAACCAGCCTTGGGACCACGGTACTTTGGCCGAAGAGATGGTTAAAACCGTGATGCCGGCCATCGAAGCCAAAGAAGGCGGCACTTTCGCATTCCACCTGGTCAACACCGGCCGTTCAATCGGTACCCGTGTAGCGGGTGAAATTGCCGAACGTTACGGTAACAACGGCATGAAGGATGCGCCGATCACCCTGAAACTGACCGGTATCGCCGGCCAGTCGTTCGGTGCCTTCAACGTTGACGGTTTGAACCTGCATTTGGAAGGCGACGCCAACGACTACGTCGGTAAAGGTATGGCCGGCGGCGAAATCGTGGTGCGTCCGCCGCAGGGCAGCACTTTCGACCCGAAAAATACGCCGATTGTCGGCAACACCTGCTTGTACGGTGCGACCGGCGGTAAATTGTTTGCCAACGGTACCGGCGGCGAGCGTTTCGCGGTACGTAACTCCGGCGCCACGGCCGTCCTGGAAGGC
>JACXUQ010000196.1 GCA_014763835.1 Thiotrichales bacterium | reverse complement strand
GTGATATACAGCGGGCTGCCCTGCAGCTCTTTAACTTTGGCCTCCACCACCTTATTCAGATAGTGGCGGTTATAGAGCGTGGTCAGACTG
Source organism: Thiotrichales bacterium (assembly GCA_014763835.1). Taxonomy (GTDB): domain Bacteria; phylum Pseudomonadota; class Gammaproteobacteria; order Thiomicrospirales; family Thiomicrospiraceae; genus Thiomicrorhabdus. Next base: position 3,451 of record JACXUQ010000196.1, on the reverse strand, counting down.
TCGGTATTGGAGAAGTGCTGCAACTGATTGACATAGCGGCACTCTTTGACGTTTTGCATCTCCAGCGCATAATGCAGGCGGCTATGCGCCTCATCGACCACCACCGCGAGCAAGGCGCCCATCAACGAGCTGACGATAAAACGCACAAAACTCAGTTCGCTCCACAGGCCGTCCTGCCAGTTGCCGATCCCGGTATACGCCTGGGTAAAGACCACCGCGTAAAATGCGGTCAAATAAAACAGGCCAACACGCCAGCCATTGAGTGCCACCAGAATAAACGGCACAAAAAATACCCATATCAAGCCGAAATCCTGATTCTGGTTGAAATGAATAAACACCGGAAAAAACAGCAAGCCGATCAGACTGTTCAGATGGCCGACCAGTGCAGCCTTACGTGTCCGAATGAGTAGCCAAAAAAGGCCGCTGACCGCCACAAAAGCCACAAAATCCGCCATCAGAATGCCTGGAGATTTGCCCAGAATAAGATGCAGAACCGCAAAGCCGCCGAAAATCAGCATTTGCATTTGCAGCAGCACCTTGGCCAAAAAGCCCCCATCAATGGCAACAACCGCTGATAGACAGAAACCATGATTTCTTTCTTGGCTTTGTGCACAAACTTTATCTTTCTTGCGCGCCAATCTGGTGTCTGTACCATGTTAGCAGCAACAACACTGGGGCGATCCAATCCGTGGCTAAGGATGAACCTAACGCTTGAATGAGAGCGTTCATATCAGCTTAGCCCGATCAAAGATAATGACACCAACACGATCAATATGCGCCACCAATTCAGGTTCTTGTACATCGGCATAATTGACCACATCAAAAAAGTAAGGCAATGGCAATACCTCGTTTAGTTGTTCGGAGAGTCGAATGGCGGTTTGGTAGGGTATCGATTGACCTTTAATGGCCAAATCAACATCCGATCCTACTTTATAATTCCCTATCGCACGAGAGCCAAATAACACCAACTGCTCAATTTCTGGAAAGCACTGAACGCTGGTCATAATGTTATGCCAGTCCTTTACTGTTAATCCCGTTTTTTGAATCTGCTCGGGATTCATGCTGTTTGCTCTAATCGTGCTAAGAATATTGCTTGTAAATCCAACAACAAGGGATAATACGTCTGTCGAATGGCTTGCTCTACCTGTTCGGCCGTTTGCTCATTGTAGGTATGCGTTGTTAAATTTCTATCTTCTAACGCATCCATCCACGCATGACCCTGCATAATCAAACCTGATTGAAAAGCTTGCTTAATCGCATCTCTGGGGCTTTGAATATTAAATCCTTGTGCATTTTGATAGTCTTTAAGCAGCTTCCAAGATAACTCAAATGCCATTTCAAAAAACTGTATCAACCCCGCACGCTCAATCACATTCGGATGTTCAAGGGCAATCGCACTTTGCAACAACGAAAAGGCTTTTTGAAATTGCGAAAAGCGCTGTTGCCAACGAATATCTTGTGCTGTCATATTTCATTCCCCCTGGGGTGATTAGCCTCTGCACAAATCTGGGCACGAAGCCCGTCAAGTGGACGCTCTTTAGTCGATGAAGTGTGCTGATTTAACACCGGAAAAACCTTACGAAAGCCGGCCGAAAAGGCCGCATATATGGCTCAAAAACGTCTTTTTTGAGCCAAACTAAGCACTTCCTCACGGAAGTCGTCTGTTACAAGCTGCGGGCGCGGATATAGGCCTGTTCGGACACCTCGGTCCACTTAACCACCTGATCGCGGAACGCCTTCTGCGACGCCCAGACCTTGGCTGACAGCGCATCTTTTTGCGCTTCTTCTTCCACTACCTGTTCGGCCAGTGTTTTCAGTGCCTGCAGCACATCGTCCGGGAACTGACGCAATTCGACGTTGTGTTTGTGAATCAGGGTCTGCAACGCCTGCTGGTTGCGCGCGGTATATTCCGCTAACATTTCCAGATTGGCCACTTTCATGGCATTACGCACAATGCTTTGCAGATCGGCCGGCAATTCGTTGAACGCCTTTTCGTTGATCATGCACTCCATCGTCGTTCCCGGCTCGTGCCAACCCGGCGTGTAGTAATACTTGGCCGCTTTGTAGAAACCAAACGCCAAATCATTGTAGGGCCCGACCCATTCGGTCGCATCCAGCGCACCCGACTGCATCGACGGGAACAGCTCGCCGCCCGGCAAGGTCACCGGCACGCCGCCGGCACGTTTGAGCACTTCACCGCCCAATCCGGGAATGCGCATTTTCAGCCCTTCCAGATCCTTGACGCTGCTGATCTCCTTGTTGAACCAGCCACCCATCTGCGTGCCGGAATTGCCGGCCGGATTCGGAATCAGGCCGAACGGCTTGTAGGCCTCTTCCCACAGTTCCATACCGCCGCCGTAATACAGCCAGGCGTTCATTTCGTTGGCCGTCAAACCAAACGGCACCGACGAGAAAAACGCTGCCGAAGGAATCTTGCCTTTCCAGTAATAGGCGCCTGCGTGCCCAAGCTGGGCGTTACCGGCCGACACCGCATCGAACACTTCAAATGCGCCGACCAATTCGCCTGCTCCATACACCTTGACCTTGATACGGCCGCCCGACATCTCGTTAATCAGGCGCGCCACATTATTGGCGCCGGTTCCCAGTCCCGGAAAATTCTTCGGCCAGGTGGTGACCATTTTCCACTCATAGGTCTTTTGCGGCTGTGACGCCGCAACGGTCACCTGTGACTCGTCTTTACCGCAGGCTGACAAAGCGGTCGCGGCCGTGGCGCCGGCAATCGCGCCAATAAACTCTCTACGTTTCATTGATTAGCCATCCTTAATATGATTTCAATCTGACCATTTTATGCAAAAAACGCCATGAAAAGGACATTTTTAAACGCAAATCACCCTAACAAAACACTGTATCCACAGCAGAAATTGCTAGAATGGAATGCTTCAAGTCATGACATAAACCATAGCAGCCTGCGGAGCCGGAAAGCATGAAAGGAATTGTTTTTTTCTGAATTTATCGAACTGGTCGAAGATAAGTTCGGTTATGAGATGGCCGATGAGATTATCGAGAAATCCAACCTGCCTTCCGGCGGTGCCTACACGTCGGTCGGCACCTACGATCACCGCGAGCTGCTCCAACTGGTCACCCATCTGAGCCAGGCCAGCGGCATTCCGGTTGAAGACCTCGTTAAGACATTCGGCGAGTATCTGCTGGAACGCTTTGTGGTCGGCTATCCGATGTTTTTTGAAAACGTTTCGTCCTGCTTCGAGTTTTTGGACACCATCGAAAACAAGGTGCATGTCGAGGTCAAAAAACGCTATCCCGAGGCGGAATTACCAACGTTCCGCTCAGAAATCGAATCGGACAAACGCATGATGCTGACCTACCAATCAAAACGTCCTTTTTCAGCGTTAGCTTATGGTTTGATTAAGGGGTCAGCCACTTACTTCAAAGAAAACATCAGTATCGACATGCAGGATCAGTCAACAAGCGA
>JACXUQ010000195.1 GCA_014763835.1 Thiotrichales bacterium | reverse complement strand
ACACTGGACTGGGTTGCCGGCCATGCGCCGGCCATGAATACCCCTTTGAAAGCCAAAATCCGTTATCGCCAGGCGGAACAGCCCTGCAAAATCGTTGCCGCCATCGGCGAGCGTCTGATTATCCAGTTCGATCAGCCGCAAACTGCGGTAGCACCCGGCCAGTCGATTGTGTTTTATGATGGCGAGGAGTGCTTGGGCGGTGGCATTATCGAACAGCGCCACCATACCCTTGAACAAGCGACACAAAAACTGCAACCCAATAGTTAAAATTGGCCTGATTTAAAGAAGATTACAGACGACAGGAAAATTATGGCTCATTACTCAGATCAGGATCGCGCCATCGGCCTTATCGGCATCTACCAGGCGGCACAGATGGTTTACGATCTGGCCACCACCGGCAGAACCGATGACACCGCCTTCAAAACCACACTCAACTCGCTGTTTAGCGACCAACCTGAAGACACGCTGGCGGTGTTTGGCGGCAAAGTCGAAAACATACAGGTCGGCGTACGCACCCTGCTGGCACAGATGAGCTCTGACATGGCAGTGCAGAACCGCAATGTCGAAGTCACCCGTTATGTGCTCAGCATGATTATTCTGGAAAAGAAACTCAACCAGCTCGAAGGCAAGATGGACCGAATCTTCTCGATGCTGGAAACGGCCAAAACACAGCGGCAGCATTTTGGCGAGTTGCACGAGAACGTCATCGCCTCTCTGGCGCGCACCTATACCGAAAACGTCAGCGACGTGCATCCGCGAGTGATGGTCAACGGCAAGCACGGCCATCTGCAGAACCCGGCGGTTGCCAATAAAATCCGTGCGCTGCTGCTGGCCGGCATCCGTGCCTCGACCTTATGGCGCCAGGTCGGCGGTTCGCGCTGGGGGTTAATCTGGTCACGCAAAAAGTATCTGCGTGCCGCACAATCGCTGCTGCGGGAACAGACAGCCACCTCCGATTTTTCGGATTCACAAGATTAAAACCGGGCCCTATTTGCTCTTTTAACAAGGAAAAACCATGCAGATTATTGTAGACAAAAATCCCACTGCGGAAACCCTGGCGCAACTGGATGTAGATAACTGGCCTATCTGGGAAAAGGAGATTTCCTCGTTCCCGTGGTTTTATGAGAGCGAAGAGGTCTGTTATATTCTGGCCGGTGAAGTGACCGTAACCCCCGTCAATGGGGAGGCCGTCTTGATTAAAGCGGGCGATCTGGTCACCTTTCCGCAGGGTTTGGAATGCCGTTGGCACATTACCCAACCGATCCGCAAACACTATCTATTCAGATAACCTACATCCACGTATAAAAAAAACCGGCTAATGCCGGTTTTTTTTATACGTAGGGTTTATGAACACCCGGCCTGCTGAGTTTTGAAAATCAAAATCGCAGGCCAAGTTGTGCGCTTTTATTTAAGCGTTTTGTAATTCGCTTTTTTGACAATATCGGCGTGCGCCACAATCGCTTGCAGACGCGCTTCCACCTCGGTTGAAGCCATCATCTCTCCCATTGCACCCGCTAACTGGGTTTTCTGCACAGCAGTGACTTCTCCGTCCTTAACCCCTTTAACCTGAATTAAGACCGTATCGCCGGTTGTCAACTGATGCGAACGCCAGCTGGTTTTGCCTTCGGCCGGTTTGGACGCTTTAAAGGCCTGTTGCGTCATTTGCGGCAACATGCGCTGATTATTACGGTCAATCCAGCCAACGGTATGCCACTCGACACCGCTTCCCATCAACGACTCAGGATTCTCGCCCGCTTCGACTTTGGTCAGCAAGGTTTTCGCCAACTTGGCCGATTCGGCAAGCGCCGCCTCACGTACCAGACGCTCCTTGATCACGCTGGCCACCTCATCCTGAGCTTTCTGGCGCGCTTCAAAATAATCTTTCACACGCACCACAACCGCATGGTTATTGCCCAAATCAATCGACGCACTGTTCAGACGCGACTTGAGTACCTCATCGCTGAACACCGCATTAATGACTTTAGGATTACTGAAAACAGCCTCTTTGCCGCCATCACGCCCAAACGGATCGGATGTGCCAAGCTGTACACCCGCCGCTTCTGCAGCGGGCTGCAAGGTATCCGACTGTTCGTATGCCAGAGTATTCACTTTTTCCAACAGATCAAAATACTGCTTTTCCGCCTGCTGCATCTGATACTGGTGGGTGACCTGCGCTTTCACCTCGGCAAAAGGCTGCGTCTGTCTGGCTTCAATCGCTTCCAATTTAATCAGATGGTAACCAAAATCGGTTTTAACCGGCTCGCTGACCTGACCGACCTGCATAGAGAAAACCGCCTTGTCGAATTCAGGCACCATCATGCCTTGCTCAAAACTGCCCAGATCTCCGCCGCTGCTTGCCGAGCCCGGATCCTGCGAGTAAGTTTTGGCCAGTTCCTCAAAGGATTCGCCGTTTTGCAATTTTTGCTGAATTTCGGCGATGGTTTTTTTGGCCGCAGCGTCACTTTCTTCATCACCCGCTTTCACGTCAATCAGAATATGCTTGGCGTGACGCTTTTCGGGAATGGTGTACAACGCCTGGTTATCATGGTAATAGGCCAACAATGCATCATCGTTGACAGCGATGTCTTTGGCCAACGCTTCCTGCGACAGCTCGACATATTGCACCACAACCTTTTCCGGCTCTACGAAAGCCACTTTATTTTTATTATAGTAATCAGCCACCTCTTCATCGCTGACTTGCACCGTCTTCAGAAACGGGCGATGGTCAACACGCAGGTAATTCACCTCGCGCTGCTGCCCCTGTAATTTGGCCAACTGGTCTACTTCGGATTGCGTTGCAAACGAAGACGCCTGCGTTAAAGCGCGATACTGGTTCTCAAGCAGATACTGACGTTGCTCATATTCAAAACGCGCCACATTCAAGCCATTACGCAGCAACACATCTTCATAGACTTTTTGAGAAAACTTGCCGTCCTGCTGAAAGACCTCGGCAGCCTGAATTGTCGCAGCCAATTGCTGATCACTGATTAGCATGTGATTTTGCGTTGACCATTGACGGATCGCCTCAGATTCAATCAACGCTTCTAAAACCTGGTCACGCAGCTCCTCATCCTTGACAACCTGATCGTACATATCGCCAAACTGCTGTTGCAAGCGTTGTTTCTGACGGTTGTAAAGCGTCAGAAATTCACGCGCAGTGACATTCTCACCGTTTACGGTCGCCACTACCTCGACCTTGTCGCCGCGGGCATACTGGTCGATACCAAATAATGCAAACGTCAAAATAATCAAACCGACAATCACCCAGGCAATCCAGCCCTGCGCATGATTTCGAATCGCTTGTAACATGCTTTTTCCTTTAATCCAAACTTAGATAAATCAACCGAAAATAGCGTTTATGATACCAAGCTACCCCTAGGGTTTCATCCTATTTAGGGTAAATTACGCGAAAATTTAATCTTGCTATCGCAGCGGAAAAAAAGACAAACCATTAAGAGAGCTTTGCACGAGATGGCTACACGAATAAAAATGGTTAAAAATCGCCTGACTTTTGTTGAAAAACTTGCTAATAGCGAGCTATTAGCTGCG
>JACXUQ010000194.1 GCA_014763835.1 Thiotrichales bacterium | reverse complement strand
GAAGCAGTTAGAGGCGCGCAAACAGCAGGCCGAAGCCAATGCCAAAGCCGGTGCGGCCTTTTTAGCTGAAAACAAAACCAAACCCGGCGTAAAAACCACTGCCAGCGGCCTGCAATATAAAGTGATTACCGCAGGTAAAGGCCCTTCGCCGACTGAAAACGATAAGATTGTTGCCAACTATCAGGGCGCACTGTTGAACGGCGAGGTATTCGACAGCTCCTTCGAGCGCGGCTCACCGATTGAGTTTCAAATGGGCAACGTGATTAAAGGCTGGCAGGAAGCGTTAAAACTGATGAACGTCGGCGCCAAATGGGAAGTCTATATCCCGGCTGAACTGGCTTATGGCGACAAAGGAGCCGGCAACCGCATCGGCCCCAACGAAACGCTGGTTTTCACGATTGAACTGATTTCATTCGCCAAGGCGGAATAACCTTCCCTTTTCTTAGGACAAAAAAAACCCGGTTACAGTGAACCGGGTTTAAATGAAGTTGCTCTTCAAGAGGAGTGTTGGTTAAACAACGGCTCCATACTAATGCGCTTTACTTAACACATCAACATTTTCTTATATAAATTATCCCTGTTTATTTTTGCGCATCAATAAATGCATCTAATGATTATTAGAGAAGCCTCATATAAGGCTACCTTAACGGCATCAATAAACATTCCTTATAGACCCATCTGATTTACACCGGTTCCGAAATAACCTCCACTAATGCATAAACTTCGTAAGCGGGGGTTTCATACGGATGCGCTTCACGTAATGCCGCAACCGCCGCGCCAATCAATGCGTCCTCACAAACCATCTCCACCTTGTACTCCTCTACCCGCTCGACCTGGTTTTGTGCGCCGATATAAGGCCGGCTACCCTTCAGTGGCCGGAACTGACCGGTTCCCAAAACCTCCCAGCTGCAGCAGTCATAATGGCCGATCTTTCCCGCCCCCGCCGCAAAGACCGCCTGCTTGACGCTTTCACAATGTGAAGCCGGTACAAAAAAGCAAAGTTTATACATAATCACTCCCTTAAAATCAGTGATGATTTAACGTTGTATGCGCCTTAGCCCTTACGGCTCGCCCCTAAATTCACTACAATACCGCTGACTTCTTTTATTTATTCAGAAAGGATCGACATGACCCCTCTTTTAATCACCTACGCCATTATCCTCGGACTCGGTATCGCTTCCATGCTGACCCACATTCATTATTTCGCTAATATCGCCGGTTTTATCGGCGCCATTGGCTTGATGTTTGTTTTCTTTAAGGACCGCCCCGAAGAGGAAACGGCAAGGGACAAGCAACTGCGCCGCTACTGGTATATTGTATGCGCGACAGGCATTTTCTTCAGCCTGCTTTTCGGCAGTCTGTGGAACGACAAAATGGGCGGCATGATGCCTTCCTGAATAAGAGATGATGAAATGGCGGGCAAGCGCCATTAGGGGATTCGATAGAGATTAATCATCTCATCGATAAAACGCAGCTTGCCTAACCGATAATAGTGCTTTAAGGCCTCGGCATAATCTTGACGTTCATCACCAAACACCTCCCGGAAGGCGGACTTCGACACTTCTGTCTGCAGCAAACGCAACCAGAAATAATGACCGATCTCATGTCTGAAATGCCCTAGCAAGGAGCGGTAACGCTCCTGCATCTGCTCTTTCATGGCGTACAGAAACCCCTCATCCGCTTCGGCGGCATTCAAGGTAATCAAACCGTTGTTATGCCCGGTCAGCACATGCTCCAGCTCAACCTGTGGATTGGTTCTTTTATCCTCCAAAAAGTCGAAAACCAACCCCTCAATGGAGCAACCTCCCGCTGCGTCAATCAGCCTCAATTCGAGCAATACATGCATCAACTGGCGCTTGGCCTGCTCCAACAGCCGCCAGCGTCTGGGGTTTTTAGGCTGCGACTGATCAGGGATGGTTCTCGAGGTGCGACAGGATACGCACTGGCATTGCGACGCAGGTTCAGACGGACTCAGCAGCCAGTTGCAACTGACCACTTCGCGATTCTGGCAAAAACGGTAGGTCATCTGCCCGCCGCCCGGAACATGGGCATGAAAAAGTCCATCCTTGGCTATTTCCCCGCTCCAGACAAAGCGTCCTTGCGGATCGTACCCAAGGTCCCGGCCGCAAGCTAAACAATAGTGGTCGTGAAAATGGACCTCCTGCCCGCATAAACAGAAAAAACGTTTCATAAGCTTTTATGCAACCGCCATCGGATTAAACCACACAGCATAGAATTGCCCATGCAGAGAGGAAAGCCTTGCTTGAATCCAATCAAGGTAATCATGTAACTCGCTATGCCCAAACTATACAGGTGATCCGATTTTATGGCCTCCTGCAAATCGTCCAACTCTTTAGCAAGCGGCGCGGCATTAGGCAGATATTCGACCAAGCGCCGCATATTTTGTACACAAAATGCCACTGAGCGGGCCAGTTGCGGATCTTTCATCAGGAAATCGACCACTCTCTCCCCACAAATTTCAGTCTGCACTTGCTGTCGGTACATAAAATAGACCCCCGCAGACTTCAGCAGATGGGCCCATAAAATCGCATCGAAATGCGAATCCTCCTCGGCAAAACTTTCCTGCGCGATAAACAGGCCGCCCACATCCAGCAGCCGTGTCGTCATATCCGCCCGTTCGATACTCATCCCTAACTTGATAAAGCGGTAAGTCTCGTTTTCACTCATCGTACCGGAAAGCATCCCTGACCATGCCTGACAAGCGCGGATGATTTTATCCAGCAATGCATTTCGTTTGCCGCGCACCTCAAAATCGCCTTGCGATTCCTTTACCAGCAGATACAACTCATTAATCTGTATCCACGCTTCGCGCGGCAAAATATCACGCGTGGTGCGCATATTTTCCCCGCCGCGCACCAAATCGGATCCGCAGATACAGACCCATGAAGTATGCTTCAACTTCATGCCGCGACACTCGGGACGGTAGTTTCGGGAAGAGAGAATCACCTCCAGCGGGATAATGCCTGCAGCGAAAATACGCTGTTCGTTATAGACGTCTTCAATAAAATGATTTAAGGCCTTAAGACGCTGCTTGAGTCCGGATTCGGTAATTTCCCACTCATCCGCCTCCAGCGTGCGCGGAAAGACATCAAAAGGCCAAAGCCGATCGATATTCCCCTTTTCACTGTAAACCGTAAATGAAATACCCATCTGCGCTATGGCGGCTTCGGCACTTTTCTGCATCTCGGAAAAGGACTAGAAAGGCAAACCGTCAAGTTGAGAAAAAAGTTGTTTTGCCGCAGGACGCGGCTCTTGAGGAGAGGCAATGGCTTCGTCGTAGAACCCATTCAGAGGATAATCTATCAGTGATTTCAGCATGGCAAAGCCCCTTTAATGAACCGCACAACAAAATGACATTCACTGTGTTGACGAACATTTATTAGCAGCGGCTAAACCATGACCACATTACCTTTTTAAAACATATAGTTAGAGAGCTTTGCACGAGATGGCTACACGAATAAAAATGGTTAAAAACCGTCTGATTTTTGTTGAAAAACTTGCTAATAGCCAGCTATTAGCTGCGTTTTCCGCC
>JACXUQ010000193.1 GCA_014763835.1 Thiotrichales bacterium | reverse complement strand
CACTGAATTATTTGGCCAACATTTTTTTGTGGGTGTGAATCGACATCAGAATGCCGAAACTGATCATCAGAGTCACCAGGGCACTGCCGCCGTAACTGATGAGAGGAAGAGGTAGGCCTACAACCGGCAGCAAACCACTGACCATGCCGATATTGACAAAGGCATAGACAAACAGGGTCATCATCATGCTCGAAGCGATCAGGCGGGTGAAATTGTCCTGTGCTTGTGAGGCGATATAGAGGCCGCGGGCGATAACAAACACATACATTGCCAGCAACAGTATCACACCGACCAAGCCGAACTCTTCGGACAGCACCGAAAAGATAAAGTCGGTGGTGCTTTCGGGCAGGAACTCGAGGTGTGCCTGAGTGCTGCCCATAAAGCCCTTGCCTTCGATTCCGCCCGAACCGATAGCGATTTTGGACTGGATGATATGGTAGCCGCTGCCTAAAGGATCGGATTCGGGGTCCAAAAATGTCAGTACGCGCTGTTTTTGGTAGTCGTGCATGAGGTGCCATACCACCGGCAGACTGGCGACCACGGAGAGAATTGATCCGAAGATGATCTTCCACGGCAGTCCGGCGAAAAAGAGCACAAAAAGGCCACTCATCGCGATCAGTATGGAGGTGCCCAGATCCGGCTGCACCACAATCAAGCCCGCCGTCAGTGCAATCAAAGCAGCGCCAACGCCGAAGCGTTTATAGCTGGGCGGAAAGTTGGAATGGGCGAACAACCAGGCTACTGTCATCGGCAATACCAGTTTCATCAATTCGGAGGGTTGGAAGCGAATGGGGCCAAGCTCCAGCCAGCGCTGGGCGCCTTTGCCGATATCGCCGAATAAGAGTACCCCGATGAGCATCAGGATGCCTGCCCCGAACAGCCAGGGAGTAAAAACATAGAGGATGTTGGGTGGAATCTGCGCAAAAAGCAGCATGAGCGCAAACGCAAAACCAATGCGCATCAGGTGGCGGGTGACCACCTCAACTTCACCGCCGGAGGCGCTATACACCAAAAGTGTACTTGCCCCCAATAACAATAAAATGCCCAGAAGCAACCATCCATCGATATGCAGTGTCTGCAAAATCGTTTTATTGCGGCGATAGACGTTGTGAGAGCTGTTTAAGGTGATTTTCATAACATGTTACTGGTTGCTTAGGGGGTATTGAGTTCTAGGTATTTTTTGATGACATCAACCGCCATGGGTGCTGCCGTGCCGCTACCGCTACCGCCATTTTCAACAATTACGGCCACGGCAATTTGCGGGTTTTCGATCGGGCCGAAACCAACAAATAAGGAGTGGTCGTGTAGTCGCTTGTCGATACTGTCGGCATCGTAATCAGCCTCATTCAAGCTGAAGACTTGAGCGGTACCGGTTTTGCCGGCCATTTCAAACCCCAATCCCTGACCGTGTCTGCGTGCGGTGCCTCTTGGGCTGTGCATGACGTCATGCATAGCGGCAACCACGCGGTTCCAGTTTTGAATGTCTTTAATTTCAATTTGCTGCGGTGCTGGCAGTTTGGCATCTTTTAGCAGGTGCGGCTGAATGATTTTGCCGCCGTTCGCCAAAATGGCCGTCGCTTTCGCCAGTTGTACCGGGGTCGTCAGATTATAGCCCTGACCGATTGAGCTGATGATGGTTTCACCGCGATACCAGGGTTCGCCTTTGGTGGTTTTTTTCCACTCCTGGGAAGGCAGAATTCCTTTGGATTCGCCGGGGATGTCAATCGCTGTCACATTGCCGAAGCCGAAGGGTGCCAGCGCGTCGTGAATGGCATCAATTCCCATATCCAGGCTGAGTTCGTAGAAATAGGTGTCACATGACTGCACAATGGCGTCATTCATATCGACCAGACCATGACCAGTGCGTTTCCAGTCGCGGTAACGGTGGTTTTTGTATTCGAAATAGCCCGGGTCAAATATTTTTTTCAAAGGGGAAATGTAGTCGTTTTCGATGGCGCCCAGTGCAACAAAGGGTTTGATCGTGGAGCCGGGAGGGTATTGTCCGTTAATGCCGCGGTTAATCATGGGTCTGTGGGGGTTATTCAGCAGCGCCGAGTAGGTGGCCTGGTCAATGCCGTCAACAAACAGGTTGGGGTCAAATACCGGCATGCTGACATAGGCCAGTACCTCACCGGTTTTGGGGTCGATGGCGATAATGGCACCACGTTTATGTTCGCTGAAAAGCGATTCGGCATATTGCTGCAATTGGATGTCCAATGTCAGCTGAATGTCGTCGCCCGGAATGGCTGGAATGTTTTCCAGTTTGCGTAATACGCGTCCTTTGGCATTGGTTTCAACTTGTTGGATGCCGGGCTCGCCGTGCAGTCTGGATTCGTAGTATTTTTCGATGCCGAGTTTACCGATGATTTCGGTACCGCGGTAATCGCGTTCATCGAGTTGGCTGAGTTCCTTGCTGTTAATCCGTCCCACATAGCCCAGAGCGTGAACCGCGGTCGCTCCGAACGGGTAGACCCGTTTAAGTCGGGCGGTGAGTGAGAGTCCGGGGTGTTGATAACTTTGTACCGCGAACTGTGCGGCTTCTTCTTCACTTAAGCTATACGGCAGCAGAATCGATCTGGAGCGTCCGGTGCGGCGTAGCTTTTCAAAAAACTTTTGGCGTTGTGCTTCACTCAGATTGGGCAGCAATTCACCGATAAAAGCTTCTGTCTGGGCGATATCGTCGATTTTTTCGCGGGTAAACTTAAGGGTGAAAACCGGTTGGTTATCCGCCAAGAGTACATGGTTGCGGTCGTATATTTTGCCGCGGGTCGGAGGTAGCGTTTCGATGGAAATGCGGTTGTCTTCCGCCAGCAAATGGTAGTGTTCAAAGTTGAACCATTGCAGATAAACCATGCGGCCAATTAAAACGCCGAACAACGACACTACAAAAATAAAGCCGAAGAGCAAACGGTTGCGAAACAGTTTTTTTTCCGCAAAGGCTTCTGCATCGCTGTTAAAGTCGAGACGTTCGCTCATGGTAGTTGATTAAACTCTGATGAGTCGTTGCGTCAGCCAACGCAGGCATAATGCCAGCACAGGCCAGATCAGCAGGCAGGAAAAGGGCATGAGCCAGTAAGCGATTTGCGCATCGCTTTGCAGCACCGGCGCCAGAATCACAAAGCTCAAAAGCTGATAAGCATAAAGGTAAAAGAAAATCACCAGTGCTTGTTGCAACACGGAGTGCGAGCGGAAAAGCAGGCGATAGCGTAACATGATAAAGGTTACAACAATAAATAGCAGGGCATGCGCGCCTAGTGTGGTTTGGTAAAGCGCATCCAGCAGCAGTCCGAGTATGAAAGCACTAATAAAGTGGGTCTGTTTGAGAAATTGCGCGCACCAGTAGAGCAATAGCAGCAGGGTGAAAGGCGGCAGGTAAAGGTTGGCGCTGTTCAATACCAGCATGGTGTCCAGCGTGATGCCGACAAAGTAGCTCAAAATGACCAGCCAGCGCGCTTGATGGAATGCGATATTGACAAAGCGATCAGTCATTTGCAGCCTCTTGTTTGGAGAGGATTAACACTTTGTGCGCTTGGCGAAGTTTGGCGATAGGTTC
>JACXUQ010000192.1 GCA_014763835.1 Thiotrichales bacterium | reverse complement strand
TGACTTTGGTGGACGATTACGGCCACCATCCGACCGAGTTGGCGGCCACGATTTCCACCGCACGCGACGCTTTTCCGGGCAAACGTCTGGTGCTGGTGTTTCAACCGCACCGTTATTCCCGTACCCGTGACCTGTTTGACGAGTTTGTGCAGGCGTTATTGGAACCCGATGTGGTCATTCTGACCGAGGTCTATGCGGCGGGTGAAACGCCGATTCCCGGTTTTGATGCCAAGGCGCTGCTGCAGTCGATGCGCCTGCGCGGCGCACATCAGGGGGTCTATGCGGAAGATTTGGAACAGCTGGAAACCGTGGCGGCGGAGGTTTTGCAGGACGACGATATTTTGCTGGTCATGGGCGCGGGCAGTATCGGCCAGTTGGCCAAACAGTGGCAGCAGAATGAAGGAGACAAGGCGTGAAGTCGTTCGGTAAAGTCGCCGTGCTAATGGGCGGTAAAGCGGCGGAAAGAGAAATTTCCCTGAAAAGCGGGCGTGCGGTGACGCAGGCGCTGCAAAATGCCGGCGTGGATGCCACGGCTTGTGATGTGACGGGTTTGGCCGATTTGCAGCAGATTGCCCGGGAGTATGACCGCGTTTTTATCGCATTGCACGGCCGCTGGGGCGAAGACGGTACGGTGCAGGCCATTCTTGAGGATCTGGGTCTGCCTTATACCGGCAGCGGTATGGCAGCCTCGGCGATTGCCATGGATAAGTTGCGCACCAAATGGCTGTGGCGCGGCGCAGGCTTGCCGACCCCGGATTTCGTGCAGGTCTCGGCCAACCGCCCGTTTGACAGAAACGCCTTTTCCATTCCCTTTCCTGTCATCGTTAAACCGTGCCACGAAGGTTCGAGTATCGGCATGCGTAAGGTCGACAATCTGGACGATCTGGCGGATGCGGTGGCATTTGCCGAGCAGTATGACAGCGAAGTGCTGATCGAGCGCTGGATTACCGGTTCGGAGTATACCGCCGGCGTGCTGAACGGCGAAGCCTTGCCGCTGATTCAGCTGAAAACTTCGCACGCCTTCTACGACTTTGAAGCCAAATATCAGTCCAACGACACCCAGTATATCTGCCCGTGCGGTTTGCCGGCTGAGGTTGAACAGAAAATCCAAACGCTCGCGTTGCAGGCCTTTGAGGTGGTCGGTGCGCGCACCTGGGGGCGGATTGATGTGATGTTGGACGAACAGCAAAATCCGTGGTTGATTGAGCTCAATTCGGTCCCCGGCATGACCGATCACAGCCTGGTACCGATGGCGGCCAAAGTGTCGGGGCGCACATTCGAGCAACTGGTGGTGGATATTCTCTCCACCACGCTTTGAGACAGATGAACGGGCAGATGCGAAGCGCACAATTGACAGGTTTTAAAAACTCAACAGGCCGGCTCGATGACGTTGCGTAAGCCGGCATTGTTTCTCCTTGTGCTGATCCTGTTGGGTGCCCTGGGTTGGCTGGGGGTTAAGTGGGAAACGAGCAGTCAACGTCCGATTGACGACTATCAGTTGACGCAGCCGCTCAAACAGTTGACGCAAGCGGAAATTGATGCCGTGATGCAACCCTATCTTGGCGCCTCTTTCTGGGGTGTGGAACTGAACAAGATTCAGGCCGATCTGCAACGGCTGGACTGGGTCAGTCAGGCGGTGGTCAAGCGCAGTTGGCCGGACCAGCTGAAGATCACGCTGATTGAGCAGCAGCCTGTGGCGCGTTGGGGAGAGGACGGATTGATCAATCAGCACGGTGAAGTCTTTTTTCCGCGCAGTATCAACGGCTTTGAACAGTTTGTGCGCCTCGACGGCCGTTTGGAAAACGCCGCTGCGCTATTGCTTAAACTGGCGCAGTTTCAGCAGGCACTCAAGGCGCTTGATTGGGCCGTCGCCCGGCTGCATGAAGTGGCTAACGGTGTCTGGGAGATCGAGATGGCCAATGGCACGCGCCTGATTTTGGATCGCCGCGATGAAACGCATAAGTTGCAGCGGTTTATCGCCAGTTACGGCCAACTTCAGGATTCGCTTAGAAATTCAGCGCAGGTTTTTGATTTACGCTATAGTAATGGTTTTGCCGTAAAGCGCGGCAGCGCAGCCGCCTCCGTCAAGCAATAAGTTTAGTAATCGTTCGTTCAGAAAACGTTTTAAGTGGTAAGGGTAAAGTAAAACATGGCTCGTAAACAGCAAGCTTCAAATACAGTCGTTGGTTTGGATATCGGCACGTCGAAAATCGCGGCCATTATCGGCAAAATCAAACCGGATGGTGAAATTGAAGTGGTGGGCATGGGAACTTACCCCTCTCGCGGCTTGAAAAAGGGTGTGGTGGTCAATATCGACGCCACGGTGGAGTCGATTCAGCGCGCCATTGACGAGGCCGAACGCATGTCCGGCTTTACCGCCGAATCGGTCTATGTAGGCATTGCCGGCAGCCATATCAAAAGTTTCAACTCGATGGGCATGGTCGCCATCCGCAATCAGGACGTGCAGCCGGACGATATTGAGCGTGTCATGGACGCGGCCAAGACGATTGCCATTCCCGGCGACCAGCGTGTCCTGCATATTTTGGCGCAGGAATATATGATCGACAATCAGGGCGGTATCCGCGAGCCGATCGGCATGTCCGGCGTGCGTCTGGAAGCCAAGGTGCATATGGTGACCGCGTCGGTCAGCGCGGCGCAGAACATTATCAAATGTGTGGAACGCTGTAATTTAGGCGTTTCCGACATTATTCTCGAGCAGCTCGCCTCCAGTGAAGCGGTGTTGTCGGAAGATGAAAAAGAGTTGGGCGTCTGTTTGGTCGATATCGGCGGCGGCACGACCGACATCGCCATTTTCCACAACGGCGCGATTCGTCACACGGCAGTGATTTCGGTGGCCGGCGATCAGGTGACCAACGACATCGCCGTGGCGTTGCGCACGCCGACCCAGGCGGCGGAAAACATCAAACGCCAGTATGCCTGCGCCTTGCCGCAGCTGATCAATCAGGATGAAGAGATCGAGGTGCCGAGTGTCGGCGACCGTCCGGCGCGTTGTCTGTCGCGTCGTACCTTGGTGGAAGTGATTGAGCCGCGCTACGAGGAACTTTTTCAGTTGATTCAGGCGGAATTGCGCCGTTCCGGTTTTGAGGATGTACTGGCCGCCGGCGTGGTGCTGACCGGTGGCAGTTCGTTGGTTGAAGGGGCGGTTGAATTGGCTGAAGAGGTCTTCCATATGCCGGTACGTCTGGGCTATCCACAGGGTGTGACCGGCTTGACCGACGAGGTCGGTAGCCCGTCTTACGCCACTACGGTCGGTTTGCTGATGTATGCCAAAGAACACATCGGCGAAGCGGCGTTCGAAGAGAAGGGCGCACGCGGTTCGGTCGGTGCCGAGGATATTTTCAACCGTATGAAAAACTGGTTTAAAAAGAGTTTTTAAGCCGGTTTGTCCCGGAAAGAATGCGTAAAGCTGCTTAATGCGCACGCCGCAGAGGGTGAAGGCGTTGAATTTGTTGGCCAATTTGATGGTGGCGCGAATGGGTAAGTGTGTTAAAATTTCGAAAATTTTTTGCGCTTCGTTCCGTCTTGTTGAATGGCGCCTTATGTATCAGAGTTGTCAGTGAATCAAAGAACCCTCGCGAA
>JACXUQ010000191.1 GCA_014763835.1 Thiotrichales bacterium | reverse complement strand
GATTGCCGTATTGGAATTGGGGCGCGCCGGCCTGTCGGTACGCGGCATCACCCCTCTGTTCAAAGACGATAACTACATCGGCTCGCTGGACAGCGACACCCAGGAAAATGCCCTGCTGGTTGATCAGGTCGCGCGCGATACCGAGCAGATGCACCGCGAGATGAGCCGACTGGTTGATCTGATCGACTCCTTCAAAATCGATACCAGCAAATTACTACCCAAAAAATAGGCAAAAAGTCCGCACTAAAAACTCAACAGGCCGGGTTAAGGGGTTTGAACCCCTTAACCCGGCCTGCACATTTTTAAATGGGATTTTTGACGCCGTGCTTTATGAGTATAATGAGTGCTTTGCCCTTAATAGAAACAGCTTCGTCAGACTATGCACGCTTCCGACACCCCTCTTGCCACGCGTTTCCAAACGCTGCAAACCGACATCAACCGCCATATCATCGGTCAACCGCATCTCACGCAGCGCATGCTCATCGCCCTGCTGGCCGAAGGCCATCTGCTGGTGGAAGGCCCGCCGGGACTGGCCAAAACCAAAGCCATCAAAGTACTGGCGCAAAGCATCGAAGGTAGCTTCCACCGCATTCAGTTCACGCCCGACCTGCTGCCCGCCGACATTACCGGCACCGAAGTCTACCGCCCCGAAACCGGCGTATTCGAATTCCAGTCCGGGCCGATTTTCCACAACCTGATTCTGGCCGACGAAATCAACCGTGCGCCCGCCAAAGTGCAATCCGCCCTACTGGAAGCCATGGCCGAGGGTCAGGTCAGCGTCGGCAAACGCACCCTCCAGCTCGACCCGCTTTTTATGGTCATGGCCACGCAGAACCCGTTGGAGCAGGAAGGCACCTATCCACTGCCGGAAGCGCAGCTTGACCGTTTTATGCTGCATGTCAAAATCGACTACCCGAGCGCGGAGAGCGAATACCAGATTCTCGAACTGGTCGAGAATGAAGCGCGCAACCATGCCGCCGCTCCACAAGAACACCTTAGCCAGGCCGACCTGTTTGCCGCGCGCGAGCAGATTCTGAATTTGCATATGGCTGACGCCGTCAAAACCTATCTGGTGGAGCTGGTCATGGCCACACGCAACCCGCAAGTCTACAACCAGGCTTTTGCGGACAAAATCGCCTACGGTGTCAGCCCGCGTGCCACTTTGGCCTTATCACGCGGCGCCCGCGCCCATGCGTGGCTGCAAGGCAAAGACTTTGTCAGCCCCGACGACGTTCAGGCGGTGGTCCACGACGTGTTCCGCCATCGTCTATTGCTCAGTTTCGAGGCCGAAGCGGAAGGATTGCGCGCCGACGATCTGGTCGATGAAATCCTGCGCTATGTTCCGGTCGTTTAAACCTTGATGGCGGCTTATGCACTCAGCCACGCTTGATTCCTCGCTTTACAGTACCCTGGACGAACTCATGGGTTGGCGGTTCCACGTGAAACATCGCCAGCTCAACAACATCCAAAAAGTCATGGATCAGGTCAGCGGCCAGCATCACAGTCTGCGCAAAGGCAGCGGCATGGTGTTCAGCGAAGTGCGCCAATATCAACCCGGCGACGACATCCGCCATATCGACTGGCGCGTCAGCGCCCGCACCGGCAAAGTCCACACCAAACTCTTCAGCGAAGAGCACGAAAAACCGATTTTAGTGATTAGCGAACAGAGTCCGTCTTTATTTTTTGGCTCGCAAGTGCGCCTTAAAAGCGCACAGGTGCTCAATCTCGCCGCCATTCTCGGCTGGACCGCGTTGCAGCAGGGCGATGCCGTCGGCGGCCTGGCCTTTTCACCGGGCCACTCGGCCTGGATTCCCCCCAAGCGTCAGCAAAAAACCTGGCTGCATTGGCTGCAACAGGCGGTCAAACTGCAACAGGGCCTGCAAGCCCCCGGCAAAAGTCAGCCGCATTTCTGGCAGCAGGCCACGACGCAGTTGCTCAAAACCGTCAAACCCGGCAGCAAACTGTTTCTAATTGGCGACCTGCTCTCGCTGAACGAGGCCACGCTGAACAATCTGCAACACCTGCGCAAACACAGTGATATCAGCGCCATCCATGTCTATGACGCACTGGAAAAAGAACTCCCCGCACTAGGTTGGCTAAGCCTGGCCGACGGCGCTTTCGAGAACCCTGCCTTAACCATCGACAGCAGCCTGTCGATTACGCGGCAACACTACCGCGAACAATTTGAACAGGCCGGGGTGCAGGCGACACAGCGTTTCCGCCAACACGGCATCCCGCTCACGCTGATCAGCGCCCAAGAAGCCCCTTTGCCGGCTTTGCTCAAACAGCAACTGTTGCGTTAGAGGAACCAAGCGATGAATCCCGATACGCAACTGCACCAAGCACTACAACAGGCCCTGCAACAACTCCACGGCCTGCACCTGCCCGATCCGGTCGGCTGGTGGCCGCTGGCATTCACCTGGTGGGTGCTGTTTCTGAGTCTCGGCGCCATGCTGCTCGCCTTGATCTGGTTCTGGATCGACCGCCATAAGCGCCATGCCTACCGCCGCGAAGCACTGCAAAGGCTGCGTGAAATTGACGCTGCCACTCCCCCGGCGCAACAGATACAGCAACTCAACGGACTATTGAAACAGGTCGCCATTACCGCCTACGGCCGCCAGAACGTGGCCTCCTTGAACGAGCAAGCCTGGCTGGCATTTCTGTACCGCAGCGCCCAGCATATCCGCCAACCGCCTAATCTGGGCACTACTCTGCAAGCCGCATACCGCCCTGCGGAGCCGACACAGGAGGCACAGATCGGCGTAATGGAACTCAGAAATTACGCGCAAAACTGGATTAAAGGACACCACTTCTAATGCAGACGCTCGCATTCTGGCAAAACTTCGAGTTTTTATGGCCCTGGCTGGCGGCATTTCTGCCGCTGCCGTGGCTTGTCAAACTGCTGTTCAAACCGCTGCCGCAAAACCAGAAACCGCTGCTGGCGCCGCAGATTGTGCAGCGCATTGCCGGCGCTTTTGCACATGCACCGACACAACATGCGGCGTCTCGAAAAACCCGCATTCCGCTGGTACTCACGTTAATCTGGCTGCTGTTCCTGCTCGCGGCCATGCGTCCGGTATGGTATCTGTCGCCCACCCCTTTCAGCGCCAGCGGCAAAGAGCTGATGCTGGCGGTCGATCTGTCCGGTTCCATGCAGAAAAACGATATGCAGCTCGGCGGCCGTGATGTTGATCGCCTCACCGCCGTCAAAGCGGTGGTGGCCGACTTTATCCGCCAGCGTCAGGGCGACCGCATGGGATTGATTCTGTTCGGTTCGCAAGCCTTTACCCAAAGTCCGCTGACCTACGATCTGAACACCGTGCAAACCCTGCTGTATGAAGCCGAAATCGGTATGGCGGGCAACAATACCGCCATCGGCGACGCCATCGGGTTGGCGTTGAAGCAGAGCGCCCACCACCCCAAGCTGGTACTGATTCTGCTCACCGACGGCACCAATACCGACGGTGTCGACCCGCTTGAAGCCGCACAGCAAGCCAAGCAGCAGGGGCTCAAAATCTATACCATCGGTGTCGGCCAGACCCGCGCACCGCACGGTTTGGATGCCTTTCTGGGCAACAGCAAAGCCGACATGGACATCGCCACCCTGCGC
>JACXUQ010000190.1 GCA_014763835.1 Thiotrichales bacterium | reverse complement strand
CCTCGTTTGACGGTTAATCGTATTTTCTGTCTGTAAGCCGGCACAACACGGCTACAGGCAAGTGTTATAATATCGGGCAAATCCAAACCTTTTCCTCTATTCACAACATCAGCCAAGGCCATACCGTGAGCAAAGAGTGTCAATATATTTCCGTGCATCCCGACAATCCGCAACCGCGTTTGCTGCAACAGGTCGTCGATATTCTGCAACAGGACGGCGTGATTGCGTATCCGACAGAATCGGGTTACGCTTTGGGCTGCCTGCTGGACAATGCCGAAGGGGCCAAACGCATCCGCGCCATTCGCCGTTTGGATGAAAACCACGAGTTGACGCTGATGTGCCGCGATTTGAGCAATCTGTCGGAATACGCCAAGGTGGGAAATACCCAGTTCCGCTACCTTAAAAGTCATCTGCCGGGCGCCTACACCTTTATCCTGCCGGCCAGCCGCGAGGTCCCCAGACGTCTGCAGAGCCCGAAACGCAAAACCATCGGCCTGCGCGTCACCCCCAACACGGTCACCAATGCTTTGTTGGCTTACCTGGATAAACCGCTGCTCACCGCCAGTTTAATTCTGCCGGGCGAGGAGTTGCCGATGACCGATGGCTGGAGCATCCGCGAAGAACTGGATTACGCTTTGGATGCGGTGCTTGATGGCGGTTATAGTGGCCACGAACCTACCACGATCATCGACTTTACCGAAGACGAACCGCTGCTGGTGCGCCAAGGGCAGGGGAGCTTCAGCGAATGAATGAATTGACCCTCATTCAAAAAATCGCTGTTTGGGCCTTGCCGGTCATTTTTGCGATTACCGTTCACGAAGTGGCGCACGGCTGGGCGGCCTCCAAACTCGGTGACCAAACCGCGCGGATGCTTGGCCGCCTAACGCTCAACCCAATCAAACACATTGATCCGTTGGGCACCATTGTTGTTCCGGTTGTTCTGTTGGTTTTGGGCGGCTTTGTGTTTGGCTGGGCCAAGGCGGTACCGGTTGACGCCCGCAATTTCAAACATCCACGCCGCGACATGGCGTGGGTGGCCATGGCGGGCCCGGGCTCCAATCTCATTATGGCGATTCTCTGGGCGATGATTGCCAAAATCGGCATGATGCTGCAACTGTCCCAGCCGGAGATTGGTCTATTTTTAATTTACAGCGGTCTGGCCGGCATCAGCATCAATCTGATATTGCTGGTTCTTAATCTGCTGCCGATCCCGCCGCTGGACGGCAGCCATGTGGTTTCAGCTATTTTACCGCCGGCGCTGGCATGGCAATACAACCGTATCGCACCGTTCGGCTTTTTTATTATTTTAGGCTTGTTGCTAGTAGGCTTGCTCGGCCCGATTCTGAGCGGCCCGTACAGCTTCTTCCAGCAATTCATTTACGATTTTATCGGGCTCTGAGCCTCAACACAGAAACGAGATAGACAATGGAAACCATTCCCGGAGAGAAACTCCAAAAAATTCTGGCCCGAGCCGGCTTCGGTTCACGCCGCGCCGTCGAAACCCTGATCAGCGAAGGCAAGGTCAAGGTCAACGGCCAACTGGCAAAATTGGGCGACCGCGCCACAGAGAACGACCAGATCAAGGTCAACGACCAGCCGGTCAAAGCCACGCGCCTGGCCAAGCAGCCGACACAGGTCATTCTTTACAACAAACCCGAAGGTTTGGTCTGCTCCCGCAAGGATGAAAAGGGGCGAGAAACCATTTTCAACCAGCTACCACGCATTATCAACAGCCGCTGGGTCAGCATCGGCCGCTTGGACATCAACACCAGCGGTCTATTGATTTTGACCAATAACGGCGAACTGGCCAACCGTTTGATGCACCCCTCTTATGAGGTGGAACGCGAATATCTGGTGCGAGTTTTCGGCGAAGTGCCCGACAGCATTATTAAACAGCTTAAAGAGGGCATTATGCTCGAAGACGGCCCGGCCAAATTCGACAAAATCAGCCGCCTGCCCGGTGAAGAAGGGTCGATGAACAGCTGGTTCCGCGTGGTCATTAAAGAGGGACGCAACCGCGAGGTGCGACGCATGTGGGAATCGCAGGGCGTGCAGGTCAACCGCCTGCAGCGCATCCGCTATGGTGAATTCCAGTTGCCGCGCAACCTGCGCAAAGGCAAAACCGAGGCCTTAACCTGGAAGCAGATCAACCAGCTGCTTAAACGGGTCGATTTACCGGAGGAAGCGCGTCCGGATCTGCGACCGCATACCACCGAAAAACAAGGCCCGGTGAAAAACTCGCGCAATGCGCAACGCGCCATTAGCGGCAAGCAAAAACGCCGCACCATTCACGATTTGAACGACTTTAGGGGCAAATAACGTCTGCCTTTAAAATCCACAAAAAATGCGTTCTGAAAACTCAACAGGCCGGGTCATTCAGAACGCAATGGCACTTTATTTATTTTTTCAGCCCTTCAACGGGCTCTTCCTGGGTTTTGATAATTTCCAGATTTTCCAACCAAAGAATCTCATCGGCGTTATCACCCTGGTCCATAAAACTGGTTGACGTGGCCCACATCCAGCCGTCTTTTTTACCCTTCACATCCACCAAACGGCCGCTGATTTGAATAATATCGCCGGTACGCACGGTTTTGAGCAACTCGGCGATCTCGTCGGTTGACGGAATGATATGAATATTGGCCATATGCCACTTGGCTTCCAAGCGGTTGATTGGCAAACGTTCGCTGTGCCAGGAGAACCAGCGCATATTCTGTCTGAAAGTAAACTGATCGACGATAGCCTGATCCGACATCACCTGCCAGCCCATCGCAAAATCCACCGGCGACACGTCGGCGGCGCGGTCAAAATAATAGGGTTCCTGAGAGAGCACCTTGCCCATCATGTCAAAATCGGCTTTAGGGACAAATTCATGATCCTTGTAGGTAAAGGCATCACTGTAAGTGATCGGAAACAACTTGGGAACGGCATAAGCTTCCACGCCCGGCTCAAGCTTGACCACATCTGCCGGTTTTAAATAAAAATCCCACGCAAAATAGGCTGCAACTAACAATACAATTAGCTTTTTCATACAATATCCAAATCACTTAAGAGTGTTGCAACACTCACTTTTATCAAGACCATAGTAAAATTACCACACTGCCCACCATCTTGCCAGTCATGCACCGCAATGAACCACCACGACTTTATAACACAAAGCGATTATTTGAAAATCTACACCGACGGCGGCTACGAGTCGCGACATGATAAAGGCGGGTGGGGCGTGGTATTTACCAACCAGACCGGCAATCAGGTGATTTTGCAGGGGCACGCCAGTCACACATCCAGTCTGGAGATGGAGCTTACTGCGGCCGTTAAAGCTCTGGAATGGCTGGCCCATCACCCGCGCCCGCCACAGATTGATCTGTTTACCGACTCCAAAATCCTGATTGAAGGTCTTTCCGGCAAGATTGCGCGCTATCGCCGCCAGAACTGGCTGCACCTCTCCGGCAGGCCGGTAGCGTCGCGTCTGCTCTGGGAGAAACTGGAGTCGCTGACGCAACAGATGCAGATTAACGTGCATTGGATAAAAGGCCACGCGCGCCATGCCGGTAATCTTCAGGCCGATCAGCTGGCGCGACAAGCCCGATTGAAAGAGCATGCCGATTTTTAATAGTGTGGCGGGGGAACCTCTTGACCGGGATCACG
>JACXUQ010000189.1 GCA_014763835.1 Thiotrichales bacterium | reverse complement strand
GCGTTTGCCGATGGCATTGTCGCCGGTTTGCGTGAGGCGGAATTGGCGCATGGCGAGGTGCAGGTTTATGCCGCACCGCGCCGTTTGGCGGTGATGATCGAAGGTTTGCAGACTCAGCAGGCCGATAAGGTGGTTGAACGTCGCGGCCCGGCCAAGAAAGCCGGCTTTGATGCCGACGGCAATCCGACCAAAGCGTTGGAAGGTTTTGCACGCGGTTGTGGCGTAACGGTCGCCGAGCTGATTGAGGTGGAAACCGATAAAGGCACATGGATGGCGTATAACCTGCAACAGCAAGGTCAGCCAACCAGTGCTTTGTTGGGCGATATCGTCAACCGTTCTTTGGCGGCGCTGCCGATTCCTAAGCGTATGCGTTGGGGTAGCTCGGATGTGGAATTCGTGCGTCCGGTGCATTGGGCGCTCATGCTGTTGGGTGAAGAAGTGGTTCCTGCGACGATTTTGGGTCACACCACCGGCAACACCACCCGCGGGCACCGTTTCCACGCGCCTGAAGCCATCACCATTGCCAAACCGGCTGACTATGCCGAAACCTTGAAAGCTGAAGGTTATGTGGTTGCCGACTTTGCTGAACGAGCTGAGTTGGTCCGCGAGCAGGTCATGGCGGCGGCACAGCAAGCCGGCGGCGAGGCTGAAATTGACGAAGAGCTGCTGGAAGAAGTTACGGCCTTGAACGAATGGCCAATGGCGATTGTCGGTGATTTCGACCAGACCTTCCTGGCGGTACCTTCGGAAGCCTTGATTTCTGCGATGGCGGGTCACCAGAAGTATTTCCATATGTTCGGCCAAGACGGCAAGCTGATGGCGAAATTTATTACCATCAGCAATATCGAAAGTTCCAATCCGCAATCGGTCAAGGGCGGTAACGAGCGCGTGATCCGTCCGCGCCTTTCGGATGCCAAATTCTTCTGGGATCAGGATCGCAAACATCCGCTGGATGATTTTTTACCACGTTTGAAAACCGTCGTTTTCCAGCAGCAGTTGGGTACGCTTTACGACAAGGTGGAACGTCTGGAAACCTTGACGGTCAAAATCGGCAAGCCGCTAGGCGTGGACGCTGCTTTGTGTGAACGCGCTGCGCGTCTGTCCAAGTGCGATTTGATGTCGGAAATGGTCGGCGAATTCCCCGAGCTGCAAGGCGTTATGGGTCGTTACTATGCGATGGAGCAGAAAGAAGCGCAGGACGTCGCCGATGCGATTGATGCACAATACCAGCCGCGTTTTGCCGGTGATGAACTGCCACAATCGGCGTTGGCGCAGGCCTTGGCGATTGCTGACAAGATCGATACCATTACCGGCATCTACGGAATCGGTCAGGTGCCGACCGGTGACAAGGATCCGTTTGCATTGCGTCGTGCGGCCCTGGGTCTGTTGCGTATTATGATCGAAAACGAACTGGATCTGGATTTGCGTCTGTTGATTCAATACGGTCTGGAGTTGCACGAAGCGGTTGAGGCCAGCGAGTCGTTGATTGAAGAGATATACGACTTCATTATCGGCCGTCTGCGCGCCTATTATGCTGACCAAGGCATCAGCGCCGAGCAGTTCGAAGCGGTGCGTGTCTGTCGTCCTGCGCATCCGTTGGACTTTGCTAAACGTATCCAGGCAGTTGAGAAGTTCGCGCAGATGGATGCGGCGGAAAGCTTGAGTGCGGCCAACAAACGTATCAGCAATCTGTTGAAGAAAGTGGAAGGCGAGTTGCCTGAAACGGTCAATGTGGCATTGTTGACGGAAAGCGCCGAGCAGACCTTGTGGAACGATTTGGATGCACTGCGCGAATCGGCCAGTAATTTGATTGCCGAGCGCGATTACATTGCCGCGATCGAGTCCTTGGCGACCATCCGTAGCAGCGTCGACAGCTTCTTTGATAACGTGATGGTTATGGCGGAAGACGAAGCGGTGCGCTTGAACCGTTTGGCGCTGCTGAATCAGATCTATCAGCTGTTCTTGCAGGTGGCGGATATTTCGCGTTTGTAATTAACCGTTCCTCTCTATTAATGGGGGCGGGAGTTATCTTGAACCACGAAGTGCACGAAGTTCACGAAGAGACTGGTCATTCACTCACTTCGAGTTCGCTGTGTTCTTCGTGGTTTTTGCTTTTCAAAATCAGGAATAAATATGCAAAAGGTGATTGTACTGGATCGCGACGGTGTAATTAACGAGGATTCGGACGCCTTTATCAAGTCGCCGGACGAGTGGCAGCCGGTTCCCGGTAGTATCGAGGCGATTGCGAAATTGAAACAGGCTGGCTGGCTGGTGGCGATTGCAACGAACCAGTCAGGTATCCGCCGCGGCTATTACGATCGCGCCACGCTCAGCGCCATGCATCAGAAATTGCAAGGTCTGCTGGCAGAGCAGGGTGCGAAGGTCGATTGGATCAATTTTTCGCCCTATGTCGGTGATGACGCAACGCCTTGCCGCAAACCGTCAACCGGCATGTTGCAGGCGATCGAGAACCGTTTTGGTGTGACCTTGCAGAATATGCCGATGGTCGGCGATACCTGGGCGGATATGCAGGTGGCCAAGGCCAAGGGGATGCGCCCCTTTCTGGTGAGAAGCGGCAAAGGCGAGCGTACCTTGGCCAAGCACGGTAACGAGTTGGCCGGCATTCCGGTCTATGACAATCTTTTAGCGGCCGTGGAGGCGCTGTTGGCATGAAAGTGATTTGGTTTTTGCGTTCGGTTCTATTTGCTGCAGGGCAGGTCACAACGCTGGTGCTGTTTTCGGTTTTAGGACAGTTGACCCTGCCGTTTTCGTTTAAAACGCGCTACGCCTTTATGCACCATTGGGCCAAGTTCTGTCTGTTCTGGCTGCGCGTCACCTGCGGGGTGAAATACCAGGTACACGGTTTGGAGCATGTCGATGCGGGCCAACCGGGTTTGATTCTGGCGCGCCATGAATCGGCTTGGGAAACCTTGGCGTTCCAGCAGATTTTTCCGCGTCAGGCGTATGTGTTGAAACGCGAATTGTTGAAAATCCCGTTTTTCGGTTGGGGAATGCGTCTGTTGCATCCGATTGCGATTGACCGCAGTGCCGGACGTCAGGCGCTGAACCAGTTGTTAAAAGAGGGGCAGGCGCGTCTTGAGCAAGGCGACTGGGTAGTGATTTTTCCAGAAGGCACGCGTATGCCGGTGGGCGAGTTGGGCAAGATCAATGTCGGCGGTTCGATGCTGGCGAGCAAAGCCAAAGTGCCGGTTTATCTGGTGGCGCACAATGCCGGCAGTTGCTGGCCTAAAAACAGCTTTATCAAAAAACCGGGGTTGATCGAGGTGCATATCAGCGAACCGCTGGATGCCGGGCAGATGAGCGTGGCTGAAATCAATCAGGCGACTGAAGAGTGGTTCAAGCAGCATCTTGCCGAAAAAGGACAATAAAAAAACTCAACAGGCCGGGTCTGATACATTCTACCCGGCCTGTTGAGTTTTTGGAGGCTTGAAACGCCGCGGTTTATGGCGTTTTAAGCAGTAAGGCTTTGTCGACCACGAACTGATTGACCTCATGATTGAGTTGCTGTGCCTGACCGACCAGTTCATTGGCAAACTGGGTGGTTTCATCGACCATCTGTGCGTTCTGCTGGATGCTGTCGTCCAGTTCGGTAATGGCCTGATTCACCAGTGCGATGCCTTGCGCCTGTTCCTGAGTGCTGGAGGAGATTTCGACCACCA
>JACXUQ010000188.1 GCA_014763835.1 Thiotrichales bacterium | reverse complement strand
TACGGAAGCTTGCGCTTTCCGTACCTTGACAGCCGCAGCGGACATAAGCGCTAAACCCGTTTTATAAAATTTTAGGAACTTGTGCATGCAACCACTTTATGAATCCAATCTAACCAGCCTGCCGCTTATCAGCAAAGGCAAAGTGCGTGACATTTACGATATTGACGACCAGCACTTGCTGATTGTAACCACCGACCGCATCTCCGCCTTTGACGTGGTACTGCCGACCCCTATTCCGGGCAAAGGCCGCATCCTGACCGACACTGCACAATTCTGGATGAAAAAAACCCGCGAAATCATCCCCAACCAATTGGTGACAGATGTCAATCTGTCCGACTACCTGACATCGGATGAACTCAAACAGCTTGACGGCCGCGGCATGATTGTCCGCAAACTCAAGCCGCTACCGGTTGAAGCGATTGTCCGAGGTTATCTGGTAGGCTCAGGCTGGAAAGAGTACAAAAAATCACAGAGCGTGTGCGGCATTGCCCTGCCTGCCGGTCTGGAAAAGGCGGAAAAGCTGCCACAACCGCTATTCACCCCCTCCACCAAAGCGGCCGTTGGCGAACACGACGAGAACATCAGCTTTGAGCAACTTTGCGAAATTATGGGCAAGGAAAAGGCGGAAAAAGTGCGTGACTACAGTTTGCAACTGTACACCTTTGCCGCCGATTTTGCCTTGGAGCGCGGCATTATCATTGCCGACACCAAGTTCGAATTCGGTGAAGATGAAAACGGTGTCATTCACCTCATCGACGAGGCCTTAACACCTGACAGCTCACGCTTCTGGCCTGCCGCCAAATATAAAGTCGGCAAAAACCCTGAAAGCTTCGACAAACAGTATATCCGTGACTATCTCGAATCGCTTGACTGGAACAAGGAAGCGCCAGGCCCGGAGTTGCCTGAAGAAGTAGTGCTTAAAACACTGGAAAAATATCAGGAAGCACAGGCTCGCCTGACCGAGAATCTGTAAGGCATGCCGCGTCAAACAGCATCACAACCCACCTCAGGTGGGTTTTTTATTACCGGCACCGATACCGATGCCGGCAAGACCTATGTAACCGCCTGCATTGCCGTAACGCTGCAGCAACAGGGGATTGCTGTCAGCCCCAGAAAACCTATCGCCTCTGGCTGCATTCAGCAGGATGATCAACGTTTGCTATGCAGTGATGCCAAAGTACTGCAGACTGCCTGCGACAATACAGAACCTCTTGAGACTATTTGCCACTATCAGTTCAAGCCTCCTATTTCACCGCAACGCGCTATTCAACAGGCCGGCCTGTTCATTTCCACATCCGACCTTTTAGCCGCCTGCACTCCTGCACCAAACCATTTTGCGCTGGTAGAAGGCGCCGGTGGCTTCTATTCGCCCTTATGCAGCGATGGCCTCAATGCAGATCTCGCAGTTCAACTAGACTACCCTGTGATTCTTGTAGTCGGCAACAAACTGGGCTGTTTAAATCATACATTATTGACACTGGAAGCCATCCATCATCGCGGCCTGAGAGTGCACTGCGTGATAGTGAACGACCTGGCCGCCGATGCCGACATTAACAACTATCTTGATATAAAGGGCCTTGTCGCCCCTCACCACATACCTTGCCATCATTTAGGCTATGCGTCGAACTCTCAACCAGTCGCCATACCAGAATTTAGCTTGTAATGCGAATGCGCCCATCTGATCAAGCATCTTCTTCTCGTCGCATCTCTTGCAACATGCTGCGCACGCGCAATGTCATCAACACCACCAAGACGCCGGCCAGAAACAGAAAGAGTGCGACCGGCCACAAGGCGACCACAACATCCCACCCTTGCGCAACAACGGTACTTTGATCCTCAATCGTCACACTCAGGCTCAACATTGCCAGCTGCGCATCCGCGTAATAAAGCAGCAGTAACATTAATCCAATAATGACAACACACATATCTACTCCCTATTAAATTACCATCCCCATAAAACAAAAAACCCGGGACAAAGCCCGGGTTTTGTTAGCCAGCAAAAGCGACTTAGTTAACTTTCTGATCCAAAGAACCAGCAGCATAACGCGCTTGCATTTCTTCCAGACCCAAAGACTTGATCTTAGAAGCGTGACCCGCACAACCGAAAGCTTCGAAACGTGCTTTACAGATTTCCATCATCGCATCTTCGGCCGCTTTGTAGAATTTACGTGGGTCGAAGTTAGAAGCGTTTTCTGACAGGTGCTTACGGATCGCACCAGTAGAAGCCATACGCAGGTCAGTGTCGATGTTTACTTTGCGAACGCCGTACTTGATACCTTCAACGATCGCTTCAACAGGCACACCGTAAGTTTGACCCATATCACCACCGTAGTTGTTGATGATTTCCAACCACTCTTCTGGAACAGAAGAAGAACCGTGCATTACCCATCTTACCCGTTTCCAATGAACCCAGGCAGCCTAGTTCACCTTCAACAGACACACCGCCGGCGTGAGCGATTTTAACAACTTCAGCAGTGATGCCGGCGTTGTATTCGTAAGAAGCTGGAGTCTTCATGTCGGCCATCAAAGAACCGTCCATCATAACTGATGTGAAGCCAGACTGGATAGCGCGCAAACAAACGCCAACGTCAGAACCGTGGTCTTGGTGCATAACAACTGGAACGTTCGGGAACATTTCAACCGCAGCAGCGATCATATGACGCAACATTGGCTCTCCAGCGTATTTACGCGCACCTGCAGAACCTTGCAGAATAACTGGAGAATCACAAGCAGCCGCAGCACGCATGATTGCGCGAACTTGTTCCATGTTGTTTACGTTAAACGCAGGCATACCGAAGTTGTGTTCTGCTGCGTAGTCCATCAATTCACGAAGTGTAATCATCGCCATGTGCGAGACTCCTATAGTTGGTTTTTCAAAAATTAATCTTGTTATTCTAACAAGCTTTTAAAAGCTGTCAAAACAATAATTATTCCCTAAGCTATCAGTTATTAAGGGATTTTAACGATTTCCATACGGTTGGTTCCGCCCATCAATCCACGCGATTCACCGCGTGTCAGAATGATCAGGTCACCCTCTTTGGCGATACCAAACGCTTTGATTTTTTGCAGGATCGCATCCTGAATTTCTTCATCATTCAAGCCGGTATAATCAACCGATGAAGGATAAACGCCACGGAACAACGTAACTTTACGGCGCGTTTCCATGTGTGGCGTCAACGCAATGATCGGAATACCCGAGCTGATACGTGACATCAATAGCGTGGTATTACCCGACTCTGTCAGCGCAGCAATACATTTCACGCCAAAATGGTTGGCAGAGTACATTGCTGCCATCGCAATGGTTTCATCCACCGCAGTGAACGATTCATCAATGCGGTGCGTTGATTCACGCGTTGCACGCTGTTTTTCGGCTTCAGCACAGATACGCCCCATGGTTTCGATAACCAGACTTGGCGATTTACCGGTTGCCGTTTCACCCGACAACATTACCGCATCAGTTCCGTCCATGACTGCGTTGGCGACGTCAAACACTTCCGCACGGGTCGGAATGGCGTTCTCGATCATGGTTTCCATCATCTGCGTTGCCGTAATCGTGACACGGTTCAACTGACGGGCACGTTTGATCATTTTCTTCTGCAGTGCAGGCAACTGTGCATCGCCCACTTCAACACCCAGGTCACCACGGGCAATCATGATGACGTCTGACGCCAGGATAATGCTATCCAATGTTTCATCGTCCGCTACAGCTTCTGCGCGCTCCACCTTAGACACGATAGAGCAGTTCAAACCGGCTTGACGAGCCAGAGTACGGCAATACTCAACATCTTCTGCTGAACGCGGGAAAGACAATGCCAAATAATCGGCATTCATCGTCGCGGCCGTAATAATGTCTTCTTTGTCTTTATCGGTCAAAGCGGCAGCTGACAAACCGCCACCCTGCAGGTTGATACCTTTGTTGTTCGACAAAGTACCGCCCACGACAACTGTCGTATTGACACGCTCACCTTCAACATTATCCACTTGGAACACCAAACGGCCGTCATCCAATAACAACATATCGCCTGGCTTAACATCGTAAGGCAGGTTTTTGTAGGTCAGACCGACTTCATGCTGGTTACCGTCGTTTTTGCCGACATTGTTATCCAGTGCAAACTTGTCGCCTTTTTCCAAAAAGATTTTGTTTTCGGCAAAACGGGCGATACGAATTTTAGGACCCTGCAGGTCAACCAGTACACCGACTTCATGATCGAATTTCTCAGCCAACTCACGAACTCGTTGCGCACGGGCGATATGCTCTTCTGGCGAACCATGCGACATGTTGATACGCACAACATCCACACCCGCCTGAATCATGCGCTCCAACTCACCTTCACGGTCAGTGGCAGGTCCTAAAGTGGCAACAATTTTTGTTCTTCTTAAACCAGATGCCATAATCTTTTTTAAATCCTTATCTTTTGACGATCTTATTCACACAAGAAAGATGTCTCGCAAAATAAACTGCCGGCTCTTTACCGATCCGAAGCTAGCCAAGTATTTGGCTGCTGTTGCGAAGTTTACTTACCGAGGCACCCTTGGTGATTCTTTTCACTGTGAATTCAGTGTGAATTTCACGGTTAACAAGTATAAACAAGCATCGTGACAGTTAAATTAAACAGGCCTGGTTATAAAACCCTTACAACCAGGCCCAGCAGATAGACTGACGTGACAACGTCACGTCAATAGCTACAATTACTTAGCCTTAGCTGCAGCTTGTTCCAACATTTCAACCGCTGGCAATTTCTTACCTTCCAGGAACTCCAGGAAAGCACCGCCACCAGTAGAGATGTAAGAAACTTTATCTGCGATGTCGTATTTATCGATCGCAGCCAAAGTATCACCGCCGCCAGCGATAGAAAACGCAGAAGACTCGGCAATCGCCATAGAGATAGTCTTAGTACCTTCACCGAACTGGTCGAATTCGAATACGCCGACCGGACCGTTCCAAACAACAGTACCCGCGTTCATGATGATGTCAGCCAATGCTTTAGCTGAATCAGGACCGATATCAAAAATCATATCGTCATCAGCCACATCTGCTACAGACTTGGTTTCAGCCGCTGCAGATTCAGAGAACTCTTTACCGCAAACAACGTCAGTCGCCAACGGAATCGCCGCACCGCGACCTTCCATGATTTCGTTCAGCTTTTTACAAGTCGGGATCAAATCCGCTTCATACAAAGACTTGCCAACTTTGTTGCCTGCTGCAGCAATGAACGTGTTAGCGATACCGCCCCCCACAACCAACTGGTCAACTTTCTCAGACAGAGACTCAAGTACAGTCAGTTTGGTAGACACTTTAGAACCACCAACGATAGCAACCAAAGGACGTGCCGGATTGTTCAATGCTTTACCTAGCGCTTCCAATTCAGCCGCCAGCAATGGACCTGCACAGGCAACCGATGCAAACGCACCTGCACCATGCGTAGAAGCCTGGGCACGGTGAGCCGTACCGAAAGCATCCATAACATAGACATCACATAGTGCAGCATATTGCTTAGACAAAGTTTCGTCGTTTTTCTTTTCGCCTTTGTTGAAACGTACGTTTTCCAACAGTACCACTTCACCATCAGCCACTTCAAACCCACCGTTCAGGTAGTCTTTGATCAAGCGGACTTCTTTACCCAGTTTCTCTGACAGGTTAGCGGCAACCGGTGCCAATGAAGCAGTTTCATCGTATACACCTTCTTCAGGAC
Source organism: Thiotrichales bacterium (assembly GCA_014763835.1). GTDB lineage: Bacteria > Pseudomonadota > Gammaproteobacteria > Thiomicrospirales > Thiomicrospiraceae > Thiomicrorhabdus. The sequence goes on along the minus strand of JACXUQ010000188.1, from coordinate 395 downwards.
GACCCAAGTGAGACATCAACATAACTTTCGCGCCCGCATCCGCTGCCATTTTGATTGTTGGCAATGAAGCACGGATACGTGCGTCAGAAGTAACCTTACCGTCTTTAACTGGCACGTTCAGGTCTTCACGAATCAGTACGCGCTTACCAGCCAAATCTAGATCAGACATCTTAATAACAGACATAATGAGTCCTCTTTCAAGTTGAATTCGATTTCCAGAACAGGAAATCTATGGATTTAATTAAATTTGCTTTTCAATACTTGTGAAAATACTGACAAGGAAATTTAATTTAGGAAGAGAGCTTTGCACGAGATGGCTACACGAATAAAAATGGTCAAAAATAGCCTGATTTTTGTTGAAAAACTTGCTAATAGCGAGCTATTGGCTGCGTTTT
>JACXUQ010000187.1 GCA_014763835.1 Thiotrichales bacterium | reverse complement strand
TCCGGGAATACCAAAGAACGACTCCATAATCAGACTGCCCATAAACAGCGTCGGAATCACCACCACGACACCGGTCAGAATCGGCAACAGGCCGTTTTGCAACACATGACCGAACAGCACCTTGATTTCCGACAGCCCTTTGGCGCGTGCGGTACGCACATAATCCTTGTTGATCTCCTCCAGAAACAGGCTGCGGTACCAGCGCACCCCACTGCCCAGTCCGGCAAAGACCCCGATCAACACAGGCAGAATCACAAACTTCACGCCGTCCCAACCGCTCTCGTAGCCGGAGATCGGCACCCAATGCCAGATCTTGCTGAACAGCAGCTGGCCGGCGATGATATAAAAAATCAAACACAAACAGCTTCAAAGATTCATCCACAAACAGTGTGTCGGAGATTTTCGACAGGCCGGGTGCCTCGGTATTGAAAAACAACGGTTTGTCATAACCGTGATCGGCTTTCCAGGCGGCAATCATCTCCGGCGTGGTCTGTTTGGCGCCGAGTTGCGCGCGCGCCATGTCATCCGGCGTATTGACCATAAAAAACAGCGCAAAGGTAATCAGATTCACGCCAATCAGGATCGGCACGGCAAACAACAGACGGCGAATAACATAAGCCAACATCAGAGACGTTCCTCCGTTGCAACCAGGCGCACGGTCTGGCGTGCACGGTAAGCCCGATATAACGGATAAACCGCCAAGGCGATCACACTAAACATCAACAGTAACGGCCAGATGACCGGTTGATTCCACTGCTGCTGCAGCTTCGCCCGCTGGGCGGCGTCAATGCGCTTGTATTTAAGCGTGTTATTTGCCAACGGATTCGCCCAGACATTGTGATACCAACCGTGATAGAGCGCCAGAGATTGCGGATAAAAGCCCCAAACCCAAGGCGCGTCGCGTTGTGCGATAGCAACCATCTGTGCAATCAATTCACGTCTTTCCGGAGAGTCGGCCATGGTTTTGATCTGCTCGAACAACCGGTTGAATTCCGGATTATCGTAGTTAGCGCTATTGATGCCCGCGCCGTTGGTATGAATCGCCGCATTGCCGCCGTATAGCAAGAACAGGAAGTTTTCCGGATCGGGATAATCGGCATTCCAGCCCCAGACAAACATTTGCGCCTTGGCACCGCGCACCTTGTCCTGAAAGCGGTTGTAATCGGTGGCGCGAATCACCAATTCAATCCCCAACTTGGCGAATTGCTTGCGATACCAATTCAACTGTGCCTTGCTGTCAGGCCCCGTCGCCGGCGTGTCAAAATAGAGCGTCAGCGGAGAACCGTCGGGCAACCGCCCTTCCGGATAGCCCGCCTGTGCGAGCAGGCGTTTGGCCTCTTTCAGCGATTTGCGTTGTGCGCGGCCGTTTTGCCATTCAAAAGTGTAAGGGTTCAACCCGGCCTGTCCACTTTGATAACCGCTGATTCCCGGCGGAATCGGCCCTTGTGCTGCCACACCGCGGCCGTTAAGGAAAATAGTGATGTATTCGTCGTAATTCACCGCAATGCTCAGTGCCTGGCGCAGTTTGCGCTGCTGCTCGCCATAACCGCCGACCACCGGATCGGCCATATTGAAACCCAGATACATAATCGTCGGCTGCACCGTCGTCAGAAAGCCAATGCCTTTATCCCGCATCTCCTGCGTTAACTGCATGGCTCCGCCGGCACCAATCGAAACCGCCTGATCGAAACTGTCGGAACTCACACCCGACGCATCGTAATAACCCTGCAAAAATTTGTTCCATAAAGGCACGCTCTCTTTTTCAAGGGTATAGACCACCTCTTGAATCAGCGGCAGCTTTTTACCGGCATCCTGCAACAAAGCGGGATCTGCACCTTCCGCCAATCCGTCGGCGGGATAGAATTCTTCATGAAAATTTGGATTGGCCAGCAAGCGCATGCGTTTATTGGGATTATTCTCGGCCAGATAATAAGGCCCGGTGCCGACCGGCGATGTATCCAAGGTGATATTTTTGGCCATCAAGCCCGGCTGCTTGTAAAAACGCTCCGCTTCCCACGGAATCGGCGCAAAGAAGTTCATACTCAACCAATAAAGAAACTGCGGATAATCACCTTTAATGCGAATGGAAAAGCGATATTTATCAATAACTTTAACACCTGAAATCGCGTAATTCCTTAAGTCAAAAAACTGTGCTTTGGCATCCGGATTCGCCTTTATCTTGTCTGCATAAGCCTGACTGACCCGCGCCGAAAAATCGCTTAAACCGACGATATACTGCTGCATCGTATCCAAAATCGGCGAGTGGTTCTGACGCAACCCCATGCGCTTGATCGCATAGACATAATCAGCCGCCATCAGTTCACGCGTGCCCTGCTCCTTAAAATCGGCAATGCTCTGGATCGATTGGAGTTGCGCTGCCCCCAGATTGCCGTATTTAAGCTCCCCCCCCTGCATCACAAATGCCGGATGAGGCTGGTAATGTATATTCGGTTTTAAGGTCAGCACATATTCACTGTAGGCGACCGCTTCACCATTTTGAAGCATTTGGCCCGCGCTATTCAGATAACGCACCTCCGGCAGCCTTTGCAGCGTCAAAGGCTCAAGCGTATAGGGACGTTTAAGGTAATGGTATTGCAAAGGCGGTTCGTAGATCTGGCCCAGAATCGCCCACTCGTTGGAGCTGTAGGAAACCACCGGATCAAGATGTTTTGGCGGTTCCGAGAAGGAGCTAAACAAGATGGAGGATTGAATCTGCGCATTGCTGTAAGGTTGATTCCATAAACCCTGACACCCGGCTAGCGAAAACAGCGTCGCCGACAACACAAAAACAGTCAACCCAGCGGTTGTTTTTGCAGAGCTCATCCAGCGACTTTTCACCAAACCCCCACTACCTGAAATAGACAAATAACTGCCATTATAGCGAATAATTTACGCCAAATTAGCGTTATAATGCCGAGATTAACTTGTCTTAATGTTAATTATTTATACGCTGTTCTCTAACCCTTTTACTGCTTGGACAGCGTTCTACATAATGGAGAAAAACATGGGATTCCTAACCGGAAAGAAAGCCTTAATTATCGGTGTAGCCAATAACAAATCCATCGCCTACGGCATCGCCAAACAAATGCACGAACAAGGTGCCGAAATCGCCCTGACCTACCAAAACGAAAAACTGCAGGGACGCGTTGAAAAAATCGCTGAAGAGCTGGGGTCTTCCATCGTTCTTCCACTTGATGTTTCCAAAGATGAAGAAATTGCAGCGGTTTTCAGCGAACTGGCCAAAACCTGGACGGACGGCTTGGATATTCTGGTTCACTCGGTTGCCTTTGCACCGCGTGAAGAATTGGAAGGCCGCATGATCGATGCGTCCAGCCGTGAAGGTTTTAAAATTGCCCACGACATCTCTGCCTACAGCCTGACAGCCTGCACTAAAGCCGCTTACAGCATGCTTAAAGCCAAACAAGGTTCGGTTTTGACCGTTTCTTATTTGGGTGCGGAGCGTGCCGTACCAAACTATAACGTCATGGGTATCGCCAAAGCCTCCCTGGAAGCCACTGTGCGTTATCTGGCAGCCGATTTGGGTCAAGATGGTATCCGCGTTAACGCGGTTTCTGCCGGCCCTATCCGCACTTTGGCGGCAGCCGGCATTAAAGACTTCCGTAGCATGCTGGACAAAGCGGCTGCTTCAACGCCATTGCGCCGCAATGTAACAATCGAAGAAGTCGGCAACACCTCGGCCTTCCTGTGCTCTGATTTGGCTTCCGGCATTACCGGCGAGATCACTTATGTTGATGGCGGTTACAATATCACTGCATCAAACTAAGCGAAAGATTTGCCAGAAACCTAAAAAGCCGCACATTGTTGCGGTTTTTTTGTACCGTTAAAAACCTACTTTAAAAACTCAACAGGCCGGGTTAAAGACAATGGAATTTACTTTAGGGATTTACAGAGAATAGAAAATAAAAAAGCCGCTAACTAAAATTCGCTAACGGCTTTTTATTGTAATGGCGGAGCGGACGGGGCTCGAACCCGCGACCCCCTGCGTGACAGGCAGGTATTCTAACCAACTGAACTACCGCTCCTGATTGTATGGTGGGTGGT
>JACXUQ010000186.1 GCA_014763835.1 Thiotrichales bacterium | reverse complement strand
GCTTCAATCAGCGAGGTTTTGCCGGCGGCATTGTCGCCGACAAACAGGTTGAGCCCGCTGGCCAGTTCGCACTGCGCGTGCTCGCAGTTGCGAAAATGCTGCAACTGCAGTTGCGTCAGTTGCGTCATGGCTTACTCTTTGCCCCAGGTGTGGTGTTGCGGATCGTTTTTGAGGCTGACCGGTTCCTGATGGATCATCACATCCAACCCTTCAAAACGGGTTTTGAGCGCTTGTGTCACCTCTTCGGTGATATGGTGCGCCTCTTTGAGGGTGAGATAGTCGTCCAATTCCAGGTCGAATTGCGCAAAGCGGTTTGGACCGGACTGATAAGTACGCAGATCGTTAAAGCCGCGCACCTTGGGAATGCTAAGAATAATCTGCTGCATTTCATAGCGTTGATCTTCGGGTAATTCGCGGTCAAGCAGCTGATTGGCGGCCTCCTGCGCAATCTGAATGGCGCTGCGCAGAATCCACAGGGCAATCGCCAGCGCCAGCAAAGGGTCGAGCCACTGATATTGGCTGAGCAGCAAGCTCACAATCACCAACAGGGTGCTGGCCATATCCGTCAGATAGTGAAGCGAATCCGCCTTGATGGCGCTGGAGTGGGTTTTGGCAATGACATAACGCTGGAAAGCGATGAGCCCGAGGGTCATCAACAGGGAAATCACCATATACCACACGCCGGCATCGGCATGTTGGATAGCTTGCGGCGTCAGCAGGCGGTCAATCGCATAAATCACCAGATAGAAGGCCGATCCGGCGATAAACACGCTTTGCGCCAGTGAGGCGAGCGGTTCGGCATTGCCGTGGCCAAAACGGTGTTCTTTGTCGGGCGGAATCTGCGCAATATGCACGGCCACCGCGATCATCAGCGAGGCGGCGATATCCAGCGCCGAGTCAAGCAAAGACGCCAGAATACTGACCGAATCGGTTCGCAGCCAGGCGGTGATTTTGATGAGCAATAGCAGACTGGCTACGGCCACCGAGGCGTAGGAAGCGAGTTTGACTAAGCGGTATGTTTGCATAGAACCCGAAGAGTTTGGCGGCTTGGAATTTCAACAGGCCGGGTAGCACTTAACTACCTGGCCTGTTGGGTTTTTGGGGCCGGTTTTGCGCCTACAAACGCATTGGCATAATGACATGCTGGCATTCGCAGACATCGGAAGCGGCCTGAATCAAGCAGCTGCTGTTGGCATCGTTTAGCAGAATGGTCACGCACTCTTCCTGCATGGAGTTGAGCACATCCAGAATGTAGCTGACGTTGAAGCCGATTTCCATGTGTGAACCGCTGTAATCCACTGCCATATCCTCATGCGACTCGTCCTGTTCGCTGTTGGAGGTGTTGACCGCCAGCAGGTTGGTGCTCAACACCAGACGCACGCCTTTGAATTTGTCGTTGGACAGGATTGAGGCGCGTTGCAGCAGGCTGCGCAGCAGTTCGCGGTCGGTTTGCAGCATTTGCGTGTTGTTCTGCGGAATCACGCGGCGGTAATCCGGGAAACGGCCGTCCACCAGTTTACAGGTGAACACGGTCTCTTCAAACTGTACCGTCAGGTAGTTTTTCGCCAGTGAGAACTGAATCAGCGCATCATCGTCGCCGATCAGCTTGGACAGTTCCAATACCCCTTTGCGCGGCAGAATCGCCTGGGTCGGCGTCAGGCCGTCAATTGCCAGTTGGGTCACGCAGGTCGACAGACGGTGGCCGTCGGTGGCGACCACACGCAGCGCCTGGTTGCTGATGTCAAACAGCATACCGTTCAAATAGAAACGCACGTCCTGGCTGGCCATGGCAAAACCGGCGTGTTGAATCAGCTGTTTCAACTGGTGTTGCGACAGCGCAAATGAGAGCTCGACCTGGGTCAGGTCGATGGTCGGGAAATCGTCCGCCGGCAAGGTCGACAGCTTAAAGCGCGAACGGCCGGCAGAAAGCGTGCAGCGCGACTCTTCGAAATCCAGAATAATGGTCAGGCCATCCGGCAGCGAACGCACGATATTGATGAGTTTGATCGCCGGCAACGTAATGGCGAACTGCTCGGTATCACTGCTTTCCAGTTCGGTTTGTGCGCGGGTTTCGATCTCCAGATCGGAGGCGGTCACCGTCAGCGTGTTCTGAAACACATGGAACAGCACATTGCCCAGAATCGGCATGGTCTGGCGTTTTTCCACCACGCCGCCGACGGTTTGCAAGACTTTCAGTAGGTTTTCACGAGTAAGACTGATTTTCATCTTAAGCTCTCTTTTACATTAAGAATTAGTTGGTAATGATACGAATCAAACTGTTGAAATCTTCATCCATGCGGTGATCGCTCTCGCGCAGCTCTTTGACCTTGCGCACGGCATGCAGCACGGTGGTGTGATCGCGCCCGCCAAAAGCGTCGCCGATTTCCGGCAGACTGTGGTTGGTCAGCTCTTTGGCAATCGCCATAGCCAACTGGCGCGGGCGCGCCACATTGCGCGAACGGCGTTTGGAGAGAATATCCGCCACGCGGATCTTGTAATAGTCGGCAACGGTTTTCTGGATGTTTTCCAGTGTGACCATCTTCTGTTGCAGTGCCAACAGATCTTTTAGCGCTTCTTTCACCAGATCGACGGTAAGCGACTGTTGCGTGAACTGCGCAAAGGCGCCGACGCGTTTCAAGGCGCCTTCCAGATCACGGACGTTGCCGCGCAGACGTTTGGCGATAAAAAACGCCACTTCGTCCGGCAGGATAAAGCCGAATTCCGAGGCCTTTTTCAGCAGAATCGCCACGCGCATCTCGAATTCCGGTGGCTCGACCGCAATCGTCAAGCCCCAACCAAAACGCGATTTGAGACGGTCTTCCAAACCATCCACCTCTTTAGGAAAACGGTCGCTGGTGAGGATGACCTGTTTATTGCCTTCCAACAGGGTATTGAAGGTGTGGAAGAACTCTTCCTGCGATTGCTCTTTATTGGCGAAAAACTGGATATCGTCAATTAAAAGTGCATCTAGCGAACGGTAAAAGCGTTTAAATTCGTCGATCTTGTTGTGACGCAAGGCGTTGACCATGTCGGCCACGAAGCGTTCCGAATGCAGATAGACCACGCGCGCATTCGGGTTGTCTTTCATCATCTGGTTGCCGATGGCGTGCATCAAGTGGGTCTTACCCAAACCGACGCCGCCGTAGATAAAAAACGGGTTATAGGCGCCGCCGGGATTTTCCGAGACCTGGCGTGCCGCGGCGGCGGCCAGCTGGTTGGCCTTACCTTCAACAAAGGTGTTAAAGGTGAAATTGGCATTCAGACCGTGCTTGATCGTGCTTTTGGGAGCGACTGCAGTGCTGCTTTGCTGCGCGGGGGCGTTTTCCACCGGTGCGGCTTTAGCCTGTTGCAACGGTTGCGGTACGGTTGGCTCGGGGCTTTCGTAGGATTCCATGGTGTAGTCGCCGATTTCCAGTTTGACTTCTGGCGTGTTCAGCGGGGCGGCCATGGCAACGGCCTGGCGGATATTGGTCATCAGTTTTTTGTTGACCCAATCCAAAATAAATGACGAGGGCGCCAACAGACGGATCACATTGTCCTCTTCGACCGCCTGCAGCGGACGAATCCAAGTGTGAAATTGCTGGTCGTTAAGATCGTCTTCCAGATGTTTAAGGGTTTGTGCCCAGAGTTTCGACAAGAGAGTTATCCTTTAAGAGCGCTTTGTACGAAGTGGTATTGCAATTAAAAATGGTTAAAATTCGTCTGCTTTTTCTCGACTTACCCCTGCGGGCGTCGAGTTCTTTGTTTG
>JACXUQ010000185.1 GCA_014763835.1 Thiotrichales bacterium | reverse complement strand
GGCATAAAAAAACCGGGATAAACCCGGTTTCTTTAAAATTTTAGTCAGAAACTAAAATTAAGCCATCGCTTTGATACGAGCGTTGATACGGCTCTTAGTACGTGCAGCTTTGTTTTTGGCGATCAGGCCTTTACGAGCCATACCGTCCAATTTAGATTGTGCAACGCGGAACGCTTCGTTAGCCTTAGCTTGGTCGCCACCAGCGATTTCTGCCAATACTTTCTTAACAGAAGTACGCATTGCAGAACGCAATGATGCATTATGTTGACGTTGAGCTTCCGCCTGACGGGCGCGTTTTGCTGCTTGTGCTGAGTTTGCCATGGTTTTCTCCAAAAAAATTTTACGTGTTAACGATCCGTAGACCTATCATTAACAATTAACACAACATTGCCGCTATGCGTACACAGCTAACAATGACTACGATGTATCAAATTTGCAATCGCTTGCAAAGAAGCGGAATTATCTAAAATTACAATAACTTGGTCAAGCGTTTATTTTTCATAAACAAGTCTGTTATTGGAAAAACGAGGATTTTTGTTCAAGATCAAAGCGCCGCCTTATTAAAAAGAGCGTTTTATTCAGAGTCAAGGCGCTGGCAGGCGGAGTGTACAATCAGTACACGAGTCTGTCAGCAACACAGAGGCTGGATAAACAAGCCATTTTAATTATTCGCGGTGGTAAGGATGGTTGTTTATCACCGACCACCCACGATAGATTTGTTCCGCGACCAGAATCCGCACCATCGGATGCGGCAGCGTCAGTTTGGACAACCCCCACTTCCACTGCGCCTGATCGAGAATAGTCTGATCCAGCCCGTCCGGACCGCCGACAATCAGCGCTACGTCCTGACCGCCGCCCAGCCACTCTTCCATTTTTTCCGCCAGCTGTAATGTCGTCACCTGCTGGCCGTGCTCATCCAGCACAATCAGGCGCGCGCCTTTTGGCACCGCAGCGAGAATGCGTTTGGCCTCTTCCGCCTTGTTCTGTTCCACCGAACTGGTTTTGCCGCGCTGCGCCATCGGCAACTCGATCAAATTTAAACTGCACGCTTTCGGCAGACGTTTGGCGTATTCCGCATAGCCATCCTGCACCCATTTAGGCATTTTCTGGCCGACGGTAATAAAGTGGATAATCATCGGTTTTTAAAACGCCGTTGACTTAAGCATTGGTTTTGGATGGGTTTTCCAAACGTGATGCCTGCGACTTCACATCCCACAGTTTTTCCAAGGCGTAATGCGCACGGGCGTTTTCGGTCATCACATGCACAATCGCATCGCCCAAATCCACCAACACCCAGTCAGGTTGCGGGCCGGCTTCCACGCCCAGCGGCGTTTCGCCGGCGTCTTTAAATGCCTGCGCCAAGGCGAAACCGGTGGATTTTACGTGGGTAGTCGAAGTACCCGTCGCCACCACCATCAAATCGGCAAAGGTGCTGATGCCGGCCACGTCAATGACCTGAATATCACGCGCCTTGCTGTTTTCCAGACTTTCAATAATCAGGTTTTTTACCGCTTCTAATTCCATATTTCTCTTCACTATTAGGTTTTAATTCTGTTTTTTAATTCTGATACAAATGCTGTTTGTGGATGTAGTCGACCACTTTCGGCGGCAGCAGATAATCTACCGAAAGCCCTTGCTGCAACGCACTGCGGATCGCCGTGGAACTCACATCCAGCTGCGTCACCGCCACATCGACAATCTGTTCGCAGGCTGCGCTCAATGTTTTCACATGATGGGCGCGTAAAATCTGCCCCGCCTCGCAGCTTAACGGTAAACCGTCACCCGGGCGATGCGCAATAGCGATATTCGCCAAGCGCAAAACCTCCTGCCAGTTATGCCAGGTATGAAAACGCAAAAAAGCGTCGGTTCCCATCATCAACACCAAAGCATCCTGCGGAAAACGCGCTTTCAGCGCCGCCAATGTGTCCACCATATAAGATGGACCGCCGCGCTCGATTTCAAGGGTATCGAGCACAAAACCCGGCTGATGGCGAATCGCCAGTTCGATCATCGCGCAACGCTGCTCGGCCGACACCTGCGGCGTGCCGCGATGCACCGGACGGTAACACGGCACAAACCGCACCTCGTCCAATCCCAGTGCCTGCTGCATCTCCAACGCCGGGCGCAGATGGCCGATATGAATCGGATCGAAGGTGCCGCCGTTAATGCCGATCAGTCGCATGGCAAGACCTTACTGACGGATATGACCGTCGCCCAGCACGATATATTTTTGCGAGGTCAGTCCTTCCAAACCGACCGGGCCGCGCGCGTGGAATTTATCGGTACTGATGCCGATCTCCGCCCCCAAACCGTACTCGAAGCCATCGGCAAAACGCGTCGAGGCATTCACCATGACCGAACTGGAATCCACTTCCGCGAGGAAGCGGCGTGCAATCGAGTAGTTTTCGGTAATAATCGATTCGGTATGCCCCGAACTGAAACGGGCGATATGATCCATCGCCTCATCGACATCACTCACTACCTTGATCGACAGAATCGCCGCCAGATACTCGGTGGCCCAATCTTCTTCGGTGGCTGGCTTGGCATCAATAATGGCACAAGTCTTTTCGCAACCGCGCAGCTCCACGCCTTTTTCACCGTAGAGCTTCGCCAGTTCCGGCAATACTTTGGCCGCCTGCGATTCCGCCACTAACAGTGTTTCCATCGCGTTGCACACGCCGTAACGGTGGGTTTTGGCATTCAACGCCACACGCACCGCCTTATCAAAATCGGCCTCGGCGTCGATATAGACATGGCAAATTCCGTCCAAATGCTTGATAACCGGCACGCGCGCATCCGCGCTGATACGTTCGATCAGGCTCTTGCCGCCGCGCGGGATAATCACATCCACATACTGCGGCATGGCAATCAATTCACCCACCGCGGCACGATCCGTCGTTGCCACCACCTGCACCGCTGCTTCCGGCAACCCTGCCGCTTTCAAACCTTGCTGAATGCAGGTCGCCAGGGCGCGGTTGGAATAGGCCGCTTCGGAACCGCCACGCAAAATCGCCGCATTGCCGGATTTCAGGCACAGCGCAGCCGCATCGGCCGTCACATTTGGACGCGACTCATAGATAATGCCGACCACACCCAGCGGCACACGCATTTTGCCGACCTGAATCCCCGAAGGACGGTAGCTCATATCAGAAATTTCGCCGACAGGATCCTGCAATGCCGCCACTTGACGCAAGCCTTCGGCGATGCCGGCAATCGCCTTGTCGGACAAAGTCAGGCGGTCTAGCATCGCCGTATCCAAGCCATTGGCTTTGCCGTTTTCCAAGTCCTTGGCGTTTTCCGCTTTCAAGTGATCGGCAGCCGACTCGATCGCTTCCGCCATCGCCAGCAACGCCCGGTTTTTCTGCGCCGTGGTCGCACGCACCAACACCCTAGATGCGGCGCGCGCCTGCTGACCTAACTGTTGCATATACGCTTTAACGTCGGCTTGAAATTCCATGCGATTTTCCTGTTTTCTGTTTTCCATTTGTTACTGTGACCCGGCCTGTTGAGTTTTTACAACGACTCAAGAGGCTCTGATTAACGTCATGAGCGCAGGCAAGACAAGGCGAAATTGGCCGAAAAAGCGGAGTTTACACTGCGTAAATGAGCATTTTGATGCCAATTTCAACGCCGTATTGGCAAGCGTAATAGTTAATCATACTTATTGAGAGCTTTGCACGAGATGGTTGCACGAATAAAAATGGTTAAAAACCGTCTGATTTTTGTTGAAAAACTTGCTAATAGCCAGCTATTAGCTGCGT
>JACXUQ010000184.1 GCA_014763835.1 Thiotrichales bacterium | reverse complement strand
GCAGCTAATAGCTCGCTATTAGCAAGTTTTTCAACAAAAATCAGGCTATTTTTAACCATTTTTATTCGTGTAGCCATCTCGTGCAAAGCTCTCTATTTAATCTTCGTGCGCTTCGTGTTCTCTGTGGTTTAAAAAGCTCACCCTAAGGAACCTCTGATTCAATCAGAGGTCCCCTAAATGGGTGACTCAGGCATTAAAAAATTTGCCTATCGATATGTAGTTAAGTTTATATTTGTTGTTTTTTTAGAGGAGTGGGTATGAAACGTTTGTTAGGGTTGGCGGTATTGGGCGTTGCGCTATTTGGCAGTGCGCCGGTGATGGCGGACACGGCGAATATCGCGGTGGCGGCGAACTTCACCAAAACCATTGAAGAGATCGGGCAGCTGTTTGAAAAGGAGACCGGCCATCAGGTTAAGTTTTCTTTCGGTCCGACCGGCAAATTGTATGCGCAGATTAAAAACGGCGCGCCGTTTGACGCCTTCTTCGGTGCGGACGAAAAACGTCTGTTGAAAACCGCTGAAGACGGTATCGGCATCGAGAAGAGTTATTTTGTCTATGCGCAAGGGCAGATTGCGTTGTACAGCGCCAATTATCCGGTCGCCGAGCACGCCTTGGAGGTGTTGAAAGAGGCCAAGTTCAACCATTTGGCCATTGCCAATCCCAAAACCGCGCCTTACGGCGAGCGTGCCGTGGCCTATTTGCAGAAGGTCGGTTTGTACGACGGCGTCAAAGCCAAGCTGGTGAACGGCGAGAGCATTGCCCATGCGTTTCAGTATGTGGTGACCAACAACGCCGAAATCGGTTTTGTGGCGCTGTCGCAGCTGGTTGATCCGCAAAGTCCGGTCTATCAGAAAGGTCAGTATTGGATTGTGCCGCAGTCGGAATACAAACCGATCAACCAGGGCGCGATTCTGACGCAACGCGGCGCCAATAACGCAGCGGCCACGGCGTTTATGGAATTTGTCAAAACGCCTAAAGCGATTGAAATCATCCAGCGTTACGGCTATAACGTCCAATAATTTTGGTTTGAATTAATGCCGTAAAAACCCAACAGGCCGGGTTGGCGCTGACCGGTCCGGCCTGTTACGTTTTTTGAAAGGCTTGTTTGGAGAATTCTATGCTTGAACTCTTTGGAACTTCGGTGAATCTGGCGCCGATTTGGTTGACCTTGGAAGTCGCGGCGATCACCACCGTGGTCTTGCTGCTGCTAGGCACGCCGTTGGCGTGGTGGATGGCGAAAATGCGCTCGTCCAACAAGGTGCTGCTGGAAGCCCTGGTGGCGTTGCCGCTGGTACTGCCGCCGACGGTGTTGGGTTTTTATCTGTTGATCGTCTTTAATCCGACCGGCCCGGTGACCGAATTCCTGCGGTTTTTCGGTTTTGAGGGGCAGTTGACCTTTAGCAAGACGGGACTGGTGATCGGCTCGGTGTTTTACTCATTGCCGTTTGCCGTGCAGCCGTTGATGCACGCCTTCGAGGCGATTCCGCAGCGTCTGCTGGATGCCGCGGCGACCATGCGTGCGGGCTTTCTTGACCGTTTTTTCACGATTGTGGTGCCGTTGTCGCAGCGCGGTTTTCTGGTGTCAGCGACGCTGGCGTTTGCGCATACCGTCGGCGAGTTCGGTGTGGTGCTGATGGTGGGCGGCAATATTCCCGGGCAGACGCGTATGGTGTCGATTGACATTTTTGACCATGTGGAGAGTCTGGAGTACGACCAGGCGCATATTCTGTCGGCGATGATGCTGATTTTCTCGTTGTGTGTGTTGATGCTGGTGTACGGTCTTAACCGCCGTTTTGGCGTAAAGGTGGGGTGAGTGATGGACATGATTCTGGGAAATTTAAGACTCCAACTAGGCCATTTTCAGCTTGATAGCGGCGAGTTCGCGTTGCCGTTGCAAGGCGTAACGGTGCTGTTCGGGCGCTCCGGCAGCGGCAAGAGCACCTTGTTGCGGGCTATCAGCGGCCTGGACAAACAGACCGAAGGGCAACTGCGCGTCAACGGCGAAGTCTGGCAAAACGGCAAGCACAGCCTGCCAACACCAGAACGCCATATCGGGTTTGTTTTTCAGGATGCGGCGCTGTTTCCGCATATGAGCGTGAAACAGAATCTGCAATATGGTTTGAAGCGTCTGCCCAAGGCGGAACGCATGGCCGCTGAAGCCGATTTTAATGCCATTGTCATGCGTGTCGGTATCGCCGACAAACTCGATCGCGGCGTTAATTTCCTTTCCGGCGGCGAGCGTCAGCGCGTTGCCATTGCCCGTGCGTTGCTGATGCGTCCCCAATTGTTGTGCATGGACGAGCCGCTGTCGGCGCTGGATTGGCGCTCCAAAAGCGAACTGCTGCATCTGATTGAGGAAGTCGTGGCCGAGTACCGTATCCCGATGCTCTACATCACCCATGCGCCGGCCGAGGTGGAGCGTCTGGCGGACCGCGTGGTGTTTATGAAAGACGGCCGCATCGACACGATTGAAACCTTGCAGGAGGCGTTGGCGCGTCCCGATTCACCGCTGTTTGACGATCAGGGGGCGGTGTCGGTATTGCAAGGTCAACCGTTGCCGTCGGAGGAGGGCTTGCACCCGATTCGTCTGGGGGCAGATACCTTGTGGTTGTCGGAAGGGATGGACACGCAGCGCGAGCAGGTGCGTGCCCGCATTCTGGCACGCGATGTCAGTATCAGTCTGTCCGAACCGCAGGATTTGAGCATTATCAATCATCTGCAATGCACCATTCTTGAACTGCTGCCGAGCGGCGAGCAACGTCTGTTGGTGCGCTTGCAGATGCAGGACGGTCAGAAGCTGTTTGCCGAAGTCACGCGGCGTTCGGCGGAGCGTTTGCAGTTAACTGCGGGCAGGACGGTTCATGCGCTGATTAAAGCCGTGGCCCTGACGGAGTAATTTGTTTTTCAGCTTAACGAATCTTCTACCGCGTGGCGCAGGTCGTGGAGTGTGCCGAGACGCTGGACGGTTTGTTGCGGCAGGCCGACCCAGCCGGCGAACTGGCGGATCAGTTCGCTGGGGTTGAGTCCGCTTTCGGGCAGCGGGTGGGCTTGCGCGCCGGTCGATTTGGCGAGTTTGTGACCGTGTGGGTCGGTGAGCAGCGGATGGTGCCAAACGGCTGTCTGCGGATAATGCTGGAGTTGCAGGGCGTAGGCCAGCACGTTCTGGAAACGGCTGGAGTCGAGCAGATCGGCGCCGCGAATCAATAGCGAGATGCGATCGTGTTCATCGCGCCATACCGAGGCGAGCTGGTAGCTGGCGTAATTATCGCGACTCCAGATAACGGCGTCATCCACAGCGGCGATTGCCTGTTTTTTATACGCGGCCAGTCGAATCACATTAATGCCAGGCTGCCACCCCTTGTTCAGGCTACGGCAGTGGCCGGGATAAAGCGCTCCCTGACCCTGCAGCTGTTTGCGGGTGCAGTCGCAAACATAAGCCAAACCGCCTTCTAACAGCCTTTCGGCCAAGGTCTGTAACCTGGCCTGTTCAGTTTGAAAACTGAATGCTTTTTGTTCGGCCACCGTCTGCGGGCCGAAATCCCAGTCCAATCCCAGCCAGTCGAGTGTGCTGAAAATCGCCTCGATATATTCCGGCCGCGTGCGGTTGGGGTCCATGTCGTCGATACGCAGCCCGACTTCACCGCCGGTGATGCGTAACACCAGCCAGTTGAGCAGAAAATTCATGATATTGCCGCGATGCAGATAGCCCGACGGCGTGGGGGCCAGTCGGCCGCGCCATCTTGCGGCTTGCGGACGGTTTTGTAAAAG
>JACXUQ010000183.1 GCA_014763835.1 Thiotrichales bacterium | reverse complement strand
AACATCATGCTGCAATCCTATGCGCTGTTTCCGCACATGACGGTCGAGGACAATATCGCTTTCGGCTTGAAGATGGAAAAGATGCCCAAGGCGCAGCGCGACGAACGTGTGCGCGAAATGCTGGCTTTGGTACAGATCGAGAAGTTCGCCAAACGCAAACCGCACCAGCTTTCCGGCGGACAGCGTCAGCGCGTCGCCCTGGCACGCTCTCTGGCCAAACACCCCAAAATTCTGCTGCTCGACGAACCGTTGGGCGCGTTGGACAAAAAGCTGCGCGAACAGACCCAGTTCGAGCTGGTCAATATTCAGGAACGCCTCGGCATCACCTTTATCGTGGTGACCCACGATCAGGAAGAAGCCATGACCATGTCGTCGCGTATTGCCCTGATGCGTGACGGCCGTATCGAGCAGGTGGATGCGCCGCGCCGCCTGTACGAATACCCTGAAAGCCGTTTCGCCGCCGAGTTCATTGGCTCGATTAACCTCATAGACGGCCATGTGGTCAAACAGGAAGACGATCAGGTATGGGTGCAGTCCGAGCAGGTTGACGGCCTGTTGCAGGTGCGTCATTCGCAACCGCTGGTCAACGATATGGCGGTAACGGTGGCGGTACGCCCAGAGAAAATCCAGGTGGTACCGGCGCTATCGCAAGGCAGCAATACCGTGCAGGGCGTGATTAAAGAGATCGCTTACTTGGGTGACGTTTCCATCTATCACGTGGAGTTGCCGAGCGGCAAACGCGTGATGTTCACTCAATCCAATATTCAGGCCTTGGCGGAGCAGCCAATGACCTGGGGCGATAGCGTTACCCTAAGCTGGCAACCCAGTGCCTGCGGAATTTTAGTGAAATGAGCGGGGGTCAAATGAGCGCGTTGAAACTCATGCAACGCCTGCCGGGTGCCGACTTTGTCAGCAACGGCCGCCACTGGATCATCGGCCTGCCGTGGCTGTGGCTAACGCTGTTTTTCCTGCTGCCGTTTTTGTTTGTGCTCAAGATCAGCCTGTCAGAGGCTGCCTTGGCGCAACCGCCTTACCTGCCGTTTATCCGCGAGATCGAAGACGGCGCCATGACGCTGGTGGTCAACTTCGGCAACTATATGCTGCTGTTCGAGGACCCGCTGTATCGCACCGCGCTGATCAACTCAGTGGAAATCGCCGCCATCTCCACCCTGCTGGCACTAATTATCGGCTACCCGATGGCCTACGCGATTGCACGCGCGCCGCAGGCGTGGCGCTTGCCGTTATTGATGCTCATTATCCTGCCGTTCTGGACCTCGTTCCTGATCCGCGTCTATGCGTGGATCGGCATCCTCAAAAACAACGGTCTGATCAACAACACCCTGATGTCGCTCGGCCTGATCGACCAGCCGCTGGAAATCCTCTACACGCCCACCGCGATTTACATCGGCATTATCTACTCCTATCTGCCGTTTGTGATTCTGCCTCTCTACGCCACGCTGATCCGTCTCGATGACTCGCTGCTGGAAGCCGCTGCCGATCTGGGTTGCCGCCCGTGGAAACAGTTTTTGACCATCACCCTGCCCTTGTCCATGCCCGGCATTATCGCCGCCGCCATGCTGGTGTTTATTCCGGTGATGGGCGAGTTCGTGATCCCCGACCTGCTCGGCGGGCCGAACGCGCTGATGATCGGTAAGCTGATGTGGACGGAGTTCTTCAACAACAAAGACTGGCCGTTGGCTTCGGCGCTCGCCGCCGTTTTACTGGTGATGCTGATTATTCCGTTTGTATTGTGGCGTCACTATGAGCAGCGCCAGGAAATGCAAGGGGAGGCGCGCTAAATGGGTCACGCTAAAAAATCCCGCTTCCCGCTGCTACTGACCTTTCTGGTCTTCGGCTATGCGTTCCTCTACGGCCCGATCCTGAGCCTGATCGTCTACTCTTTCAACGAGAGCCGTCTGGTGACGGTTTGGGGCGGCTGGAGCACCAAATGGTACAGCGAACTGCTGCAGAATGAGCAAATTCTCTCCGCCGCCTGGCTGAGCCTCAAAATCGCCGCCATCAGCGCCAGTTTTGCCGTCGTGCTTGGCACGCTCGCAGCGATGGCTCTAGTGCGTTTCAAACGCTTCCGCGGACGCTCCATGCTGGAAATCATGGTCGCCGCACCGATGGTCATGCCGGAGGTCATTATCGGTCTGTCGCTGTTGCTGCTGTTTATGGCGATGGACGATATTCTCGGTTGGCCGGAAGGCCGTGGGCAGACCACCATCATACTGGCGCACATGACCTTTGCGATGGCCTATGTGACCGTGGTGGTGCGTTCACGTCTGGCGCACCTGGATAACAGCTTGGAAGAAGCGGCCATGGATCTGGGCGCCCGCCCGGTCAAAGTCTTCTTTGCCATCACCCTGCCGATTATCGCCCCTGCTTTGGTGGCCGGCTGGTTATTGGCGTTTACGCTGTCGCTGGATGACCTGGTGGTGGCGAGTTTCGTCTCCGGCCCCGGTGCCACGACCCTGCCGATGGTGGTCTATTCCAGTGTGCGTTTGGGCGTGAGCCCGCAGATCAACGCCCTGGCGACGATTATTGTGGTGCTGGTGAGTATTGCGGTGCTGTTTGCCGGCTGGATTATGGTAAGACAGGAAAAACAGAAACAGCGCGAAAACAGCCAATAAAAAGTGAACAGGCCGGATCTGGGATTTTAACCACGAAGAGCACGAAGAACACGAAGGTATTTATTGTTAGCGGTTAGCCTATTCACCATTTTTCGTGGTTTAAAAACCAAACAGGCCGGCTCAAAAGTGATTTGAACCACAGAGACACAGAAACACGAAGTTTTTTGAGTAAAAAGGCATCATTTTACTTCTTGGTGTTCTTCGTGCCCTTCGTGGTTAAAAACCCTTAACCGTACCTCAAAAACGCTATTTCTCCACCACAATCCGCACCATACGGCCGTCACGGATCGGTGTGTTTTCAACCACTTTGAAACCGCAGGCGGTCAACATATAAATCAGGTCGTCGGCATGGTAGCGGTTATGCTCCAGAAAATGCTCGAAGGTGTCTTCCAGCATCTCGCGTGACGCCTCACTCGTCCACACGGCACGATCCGGATACTTGTGCTCCAGATAGCTCTCCAGCGGCTGGCGCACCAGATCAATCACACAGAAACGTCCGCCGGTTTTCATCCAGCGATAGATCGCCTTGAACATCAACACCGGCTGCGGCAGTTCATGCACCAGCATATTGGCCATCACCGCCGCCACGCTATTTTCAGCGATGGCTGCCTGCGGATTGTTCAGATCATCCACCAGCAGGCGTGCGTTATCAGGCAGGGGCAGTTGCGCGGCGAGCATATAGGGAGCGGCTTCAATGCCAATGGCGGTATTGTGTGGATAACGCAACGCCAGATCGCTGACAAACTGGCCGACACCCGCGCCCAAATCCAGCAATAGATCGCCTTTATTAATCGCGCCGCCCAATTGGGCATTCCAGAACTCCCAAAAGACCGTATCGTGACGGCGCTCGTAGGTCGAGGTAATCATCTCGCGGGCGTGTTCGCCATCGCCGCCGTGATGTTTCAAAATCTGTGCCTGTGTTTTTTCGATCGTCAAACTTCACTCCTCCTGACTTCGTATCTCAAACCCGCCTTTTCCCAAAAAGGCCTATTCGGGCGTATTACAAAGCTTACCGCATACGGCAATCAAGCCCAATAATCGTCTATTAGAGAGCTTTGCACGAGATGGCTACACGAATAAAAATGGTTAAAAATAGCCTGATTTTTGTTGAAAAACTTGCTAATAGCGAGCTATTAGCT
>JACXUQ010000182.1 GCA_014763835.1 Thiotrichales bacterium | reverse complement strand
GATAGCAGCACAGACTTGAAACCTTTCCGCTGAACCTCAAACCCTGGACCTCCAACCAACATGCAGATACAAAAAAAACCGCTCAAAAGCGGTTTTTTTAATTGGCCGTTTGATACCCGGCCTGCTGAGTTTTTTGAAAGCTTAAATCAGCCTTTGTAACGCTCAAACACCAAAGAGGCGTTGGTGCCGCCAAAACCGAAGCTGTTGCTCATAATGCGGTTAAGGCCGGCATTCTCGATCAACTGCGTTACGATCGGCATGCCTTCGCACTCCGGATCCAAGTTGTCGATATTGATGGACGGCGCGATAAAATCGTTTTCCAACATGCACAGGCTGTAGATAAACTCATGCACCCCAGCCGCACCCAACGAGTGGCCGGACATCGACTTGGTCGAGCTGATTTTAGGCACCTTGGCGCCAAACACTTCGCGAATGGCGGCCGCTTCTTTAGTATCACCGACCGGCGTCGAAGTACCGTGCGGGTTGATATAGTCGACTTCACCGTTCACGGTTGAAAGCGCCATCTGCATACAACGCACCGCACCTTCTCCGGAAGGTGCAACCATGTCATATCCGTCGGAGTTGGCGCCGTAACCGGTAATTTCGGCATAAATTTTCGCACCGCGCGCCAAGGCGTGCTCCAGTTCTTCGATAACGACCATACCGCCGCCACCGGCGATAACAAAACCGTCACGGTCCGCGTCATAGGCGCGGGAAGCCGCAGCGGGATTGTCATTGTATTTTGAGCACAAAGCACCCATCGCATCAAACAGAACCGTCATGGTCCAGTGCAGCTCTTCGCCGCCGCCGGCGAACACCACATCCTGCTTGCCCATTTGAATCTGTTCAACCGCATTACCGATACAGTGCGCCGAGGTCGAACAGGCTGAACTGATCGAGTAGTTGATCCCTTTGATCTTGAAAGGAGTCGCCAGACACGCCGATACGGTTGACCCCATGGTACGCGTTACCATATAGGGGCCGATACGCTTAACACCTTTTTCGCGTGCAATCGCCACAGCCTCGGTCGAGTTAGAGTTGGAACCACCGCCCGAACCGGCAATCAGACCGGTGCGCGGATTGGAAACCTGCTCCGGCGTCAACCCGGAATCGGCTACCGCCTGCTGCATGGCGATATAGCTGTACGCAGCCGCATCGCCCATAAAACGCAATTGTTTGCGATCGATATGCTCGGCAAAATCCAGATTCTTAACGGCACCGTGAACCTGCGAACGTAAACCGTTTTCCGCATACTCAGGCGCGAATACGATACCCGAGCGTCCGTTACGCAATGAATCGGTAACTTCCTCTTTATTGTTCCCCAAGCTGGAAACAATCCCAATACCAGTGACGACAACTCTTCTCATAGCTTAAAAATTATCCGTATTCGTAAACAAACCGACTTTCAGATCCGCTGCGCTATAAATCTCACGTCCATCGACATACAGTTTAGCATCACCAATGCCCATGTAAAGTTTGCGTTTAATAACGCGCTTCATATCGATGACATATTCGACTTTTTTAGCGGTAGGCAATACTTGTCCATAAAACTTAACTTCGCCTGAACCCAACGCGCGACCACGTCCCGGACCACCTGTCCACCCCAGGAAGAAGCCAATCAGCTGCCACATGGCATCCAAGCCCAAACAGCCTGGCATAACCGGGTCTTCGTTAAAATGGCACTCAAAGAACCACAGATCTTTTGTTATATCCAACTCGGCCTTGATCTGTCCATTGCCATAAGCACCGCCTTCTTCAGCGATATGCGTGATGCGATCAAACATCAACATTGGAGGCAGAGGTAATTGCGCATTACCCGGACCAAATAGCTCTCCACGTCCGCAGGCCAAGAGCTCTTCTTTTGTATAACTTGATTGTTGTTCCATTCGGTTTTCCGATTTTATAGAAAATGCATCAGGCATTATAACAGTTAGCGCTAACACATAGCAATTGAGCGGTTTTAAATACAAAAAAAGCCCGTATTTATGACAATACGAGCTTTTAGAATGATGGTGCCGACAGAGGGACTCGAACCCCCAACCTACTGATTACAAATCAGTTGCACTACCAGTTGTGCTATGTCGGCGAATGAGGCGTATTATAGGGATTTAAACAACGTAGTCAACTATTTTTTTAAACTTTCTGTGACTTGTCGCATCCCTTGTAAAACTAGATCCGTTACCAACTCAACCTTGGAGTTTAAGAGGGGCTCAATAAGCTTGGCATCTCCTCCCGTAAGGTAGATTTTAAATGTGGCGTTTAACTCCACCTGCAAATCGAATAACAAATTATTCAATGTAGCCGCCGCCATATATAGCGAACCCCCACAAATGGCATCCGCGGTACTGGTCGCCAGGAATGCCGACTGCTCTGGCATAACCGACTGGCTACAATCAGCTGTCAGTCTGGCTGTACCTGAAGTCAACGATTGACGCATGGTGAACAGGCCGGGAAAGATAAATCCACCAAGATGTTTGTTTTCCAGAACCGCATCTACGGTAATCGCCGTGCCCGCATCAATTACAATAAAATCCTTATTCGTCAGTGATCGCGCACCGAGCATTGCCATCCAGCGATCGACCCCTAATTGCAAAGGCTGAGTATAACCATTTTGCAATCCGCAACAGGCCACTTGCGTGGAGAGGAAAACCGGGTGTTCGCGCCAGGCAATTGCAATAGCTTCACGCAAATCGTGTTCAAATTGTGCAGAACCTACCGAAACAATAAAAATTCGCTCCGGATGAATATCCAAATCTTCAAGCAAATCGACGAGGACATCGACGGAGTTCAACTCTGCGATGCTAAAAGCCCCCAACAGCTCTAAATGCGGTGAACCGGCAAGCGCAAACTTGATGCGACTATTGCCAATATCAATAAATAATTCAGTCATAGTAATTCGTTATATTTTCTAATGGAGACAGCACCCGTGCAAAATTCCACCAATTCATTCTCTACCAATAACTGCAGGGCGCCGGCTTTGCTAAGGCCAATGTAGTAAGCCGTTTGATGATGGCCGCTATCATACACAATTACAGTCTCATGCTCTTTGAAATAATCAACTAATCGATAATTCAATGCATAACTTTCAAGCAGGCCGGGAACAAAATCCCGACCAAGGCTTTGCAACCTGGCAACAATATCCGCTAACAGTTGTTCGACATTATCAGCGATATCTGATCTGAGCCTGACAAACCCTGCATTCACCTTATCTGCAAGGACAGACTGCTCGACTTGAATGGGCTCTTGCGGCGAATCCAAATTAATCCCGATCCCCACAACCACATCCGTATAAGTTTCTTTGCACAAAGCGGTTTCAACCAGAATACCAGCGACCTTTTTATTGCCCATATAGATGTCATTTGGCCATTTAATCGAAAACTGCTCTTCGGAGTAATAACAAAGCGCCTCAATCAGTTTCAGGCCGATCAATGGCGTGATCCCCTCCAAGGCCGATAAAGGTTGGTTAATTCGTATCAGTAAACTGAATGTTAAGGTAGCGCCCGTAGACTCCCATTTCCTGAGTCGTTGTCCATACCCTGCTGTCTGCCTAGGCGTCATGCAAAATGCGCTGGGCGCATACACTCTGGCATGTTCTCTAAGATAGGCATTTGTTGAAGGCAATTCAGAAAAAAACAGAAAATGCGTATCAGGAAAGCGCAGATGGAAAAGATCAGCCAGCTTATGTCGAGAATAGAGCATGGTTATATTCATTAGGCAAAAAAAAACCCGCCACGGTGAAGTAGGCGGGTTTTAGGATATAAGCTTGGCGATGACCTACTCTCGCATGGGACCTCCCACACTACCATCGG
>JACXUQ010000181.1 GCA_014763835.1 Thiotrichales bacterium | reverse complement strand
CTGACGCCGTTAAGTTACCAGCTGATTCTGCTGCACAGCTGCATCTTACTGGTCGGCGCACACTATACCTACGCCGAAGTGCCTCTGTTTACCGATTTGCAACACTGGCTCGGCACGGCGCGCAACGACTACGATAAGCTCGGTCATTTCGCCCAGGGATTTATCCCGGCGTTGATTGCCCGAGAAGTCCTTGTACGTCTGGAGGTATTCAATAAACGCGGCTGGTTGAACTTTTTTATTCTCTGCTTTGTGCTGGCCGTCAGCGCCAGCTACGAGCTTCTGGAGTGGTTTGCGGCGCTACTCTCCGAAGAGGCGGCGGAGGCGTTTCTGGGAACTCAGGGATACGAATGGGACACCCAATCCGATATGGCTTGGGCGCTGTTTGGCGCGATTATTGGATTACTCGCTTTGAGTCGTCTGCAAAACAGACAGCTCCGTGCTCTTACAACCAAACTAAAAGCCCGGTAGAAGAGGCAACGCGGTTTTCAGCCGGCCGCAATTATGCTTAAATGTTTACTAATGGTCCCATCAGCCCGCCAAACCGGCAGGCCTGGGTGTTGCAAATTCATCTCATCAGCGGGAGGAGACTCAAATGGGTGCGGTCAAAAAAATTGCCTTGGGTGTCGGCGGAATTGTCGGTTTGGGTGTGATTGGTGCGGGCATTTTTCTGGCCACCATCGACCCCAATGACTACCGCGACGAAATTACGCAGGTTGTAAACCAACAGACAGGCCGTGAGTTGCAAATCGGCGAAATGAAGCTGTCGCTCTTCCCGCACCTTGGTCTGAGCCTGCAAAATGCGCAACTGAGTAATGCCAAAGGATTCGACCAAACTCCGTTTGTGGCCGTCAAAGAGGTAAGTGTCGGCGTAGCGATTCTGCCTTTGCTGCATAAACAACTGCAGGTCGATGCGCTGACGCTGTACGGTCTCAAACTGCATCTGCAACGCAACGCCCAAGGCGTCACCAACTGGGATGACCTGGCCAAATCATCCGCAGAAGAACACCATGAAGACCGCCACAAAGAGGACGCGGATGACAAAGGCAATCCGCTCGCCAAACTGGCCGCTTTGAACATCGGCGGTCTGGACATTCAGGACAGCGAAATCGTCTGGCAGGACGATCAGGCGCAACAGCGCGTGCAGCTATCACCGTTCACCCTGACCTCCGGCGCCGTTACGCTAAACGAGTTTTTTGATTTGGATCTGTCGATGCAGACAGAAGTCAGCCAGCCTCAGCTTAAAGTCCATACACAACTGCATGCCCAGATCAAACTGCAAAGCGACGGTTTGATACAGGTACGCGATCTGAAACAGACCAACCGTCTGAACAGCGGTTCGCTGCCGTTTGAACAGGTCACGACCGATTTGGCCGTCAACGAACTGACCTTCGGCCTACAAAACCAACAACTCTCGCTTCCCGCAGTCAAATTGCATTACGACTTCAAGGGCGCGCAGGATTTTGCTCTGAGCCAATCGCAGGGTGAACTCAGCTTGAACGGTGTCGGCTTTGATCTGCAATCGCAACAACTCCAATCCGGCCCTATCCAGCTGAAAGCCGAGGCCAAAGGCAGCCAACTGCCTAACGGTGAAGCCAAACTGAATTTAAGCGCCCAGCCTGCATTGGACCTGAAGGCGCAAACCGCCTCGCTCAAGGATTTGCAGCTTGAAACGCTCAACACCCGTCTCAACGCGGACGTGAATGTCACCGAACTGACAGACGGTGCCAAAATCAACGCCAAGGCTGAACTGCTGCCGACCGATTTGCGTGTTCTGCTGAAACAACTGGGGCTGCAGATCGAGGCGGTCGACAAGATGTCCGACGCCAAAGCGCTCACCGCCTTCGGCGCGCAAATCAATGCAAGTTACGACACTACCAAACAGGCACTGAACGCCAGCAAAATCCACGTCAAACTGGACGACAGCACCTTGTCAGGCAATGCATCGCTTGCCGGTTTCGACCGTCCCAACATCGCTTTCAACCTGAATCTCGACAAAATCAACCTCAACCGCTACCTGCCGCCTAAAGCGGCCAAACCGCAAGAAACCAAAGAAACGGCATCGGCCGCAGAAGATGTTGAGATTCCATTGCCCAAAGAGTTGCTGCGCAAGCTGACGATTAACGGCACTGTCACCGCCGGCAGCGTTCAGTTCGACAAACTCAATCCGCAAAATATCGTCGCCACCCTCAAAGGCAAAAATGGGGTTTATGACCTTAACCCGTTAAAAATGAACATTTTTAACAGCCCGCTGTTGGCTAGCGCGAAACTGGATGTCAGCGGCAAGGAGGCCAAGTATGCCTTTAAAACCGACGCCCAGAACGTGCCGGTCGGCGATGTGCTGCTGGCTTTTACCGATGATGACCGCATCAGAGGATTGGGAACGATCAAGGCCGACCTGACCACTGCCGGCGAACGCCTCTCTTCATTAAAGCAGCACCTAAACGGTACTGCGGCCGCCAACCTGAAAAACGGTGCCGTAAAAGGCTTCAACCTGGCGCAATCCATCCGCCAGGCTAAAGCGAAAATCGCCGGCGAGAAGGCGGCCGGTTCATCGGAAGAGCTGAAAACCGACTTTAGCGAGCTGATTGCCGAAGTGGCCATCATCAATGGTGTCGTCGATACCAAAAAACTTTCCGCGCAAGCCCCTTTTATGCGCATCCACGGCAGCGGCAAGGTCGATCTGGTCAAAGAAAGCCTTGACTATCTGGTCAAAACCAAAATTGTGGCCAGCGACAAAGGTCAGGGCGGTGAAGAGTTGCAAGAGCTTAATGGTCTGACCATTCCGGTCAAACTCAAAGGTGCCTGGAAATCACCCGATGTGGGTCTTGACCTAGGTTCTATTCTGGAGCAGAAAGCCAAGCAGGAAGTGGAGCAAAAAATCGAAGAGAAAAAAGAGGAGGTTAAAAAGCAGTTTGAAGATCAACTCAAACAAAATCTCTTTAAAGGATTAAAGTTCTAAATGGCGCCACACCTCTCTCCCGATTACCGCGTGGCGCTGATTACCGGCGCCTCCTCCGGAATCGGCAAAGCCACCGCGACCGTGCTGGCTCAGGCGGGTTATATCCTGATTCTATTGGCGCGGCGCGAGAACTTATTGCAAGCTTTACAGTCTGAATTGGCGACGCCCAGCTATATCATCGCCTGTGACATCAATGATCATGCAGCGTTGAAAACACACTTGGAGGCGCTGCCGGAGGCCTTTCGACCGATTGATGTGCTCATCAACAATGCCGGCCTCGCGTTGGGCCTCAACCCGGCCCATGAAACTGACTGGCAGGACTGGCAAACCATGATTCAAACCAACTGCCTCTCTTTAGCCTATTTGACCCGTCAAATCTTACCCAGCATGGTGGAAAATAACCGTGGTCATATTATCAATATCGGCTCGATTGCCGGCACCTATCACTACAAAGGCGCCAATGTCTATGGCGCCACCAAAGCCTTTGTAGAACAGTTTTCGATCAACCTGCGCAGCGACCTGCTAGGCACGGCCGTCCGCGTGACCAATCTGGAACCCGGCCTGTTGAATCAAAGCGAATTTTCACTGGTGCGTTTCAAAGGTGACGCCAACCGTGCCGGGCAAGTCTATGAAGGCGTTAATCCACTAAAAGCGGAAGACGTGGCTGAAGCAATCCGCTGGATTCTCGAGCAGCCCGCGCACGTCAATATCAACCGTCTGGAAATGATGCCGGTTCAGCAGGCCCCCGGCGGACCGATTACCCATCGGAATAGTGTTTAACCTAACTGTCACCAAAATCTAAAACGCATGGGCACCTCAATTAACCCCGAATGAATTCTGGCAACGCCAAGTTTGTCAAACGAAGAACTC
>JACXUQ010000180.1 GCA_014763835.1 Thiotrichales bacterium | reverse complement strand
CGAGCTATTAGCAAGTTTTTCAACAAACAAAGAACTCGACGCCCGCAGGGGTAAGTCGAGAAAAATCAGGCGGTTTTTAACCATTTTTATTCGTGTAGCCATCTCGTGCGAAGCTCTCTTAAAACCCTGCCGCGGCAACGCGGCTTCAGTGCCCACCTTTGGCCAGGGTTTCCGATGGGCGTTCACAGAACATCTGCCGGTAATCCTGTGCAAATTTCCCCAGATGCAAAAATCCCCACTGCATCGCAACGTCGGTGACCGAGCGTTCGTTATGACTGCGCTGCAACTCCGCACGCACACGGTTTAGCCGCAAAATGCGCAGGTACTTGATCGGACTGATATGCAAATGTTTGTAAAAACAGTTTTGCAAGGTACGTTGCGACACCTGCAGATAGCCGCAAATATCCACCACCGTCGGATTCTCTCCGGCGGCAAACTGTGCCTCGATATACTCGCGCGAACGCTTCAAAAGGTAGAGCCAATCGCGATGCTTGCGCACCTCGCTAAAACTCCCCACATGGAAAGGGTCCGCCTGGTTCAGCATCAACGTTAAGCTGTGGTACAGCTCTTTCTGCAAACGCGCCGTAAACTCCGGCGACGCGGCAGGGCTCTCCACCAATGCGTCGATGACATCGAGCAGAGCGCACATCAGTTGGACTTTTTGCGGCGTTTGGATAAGGCTTAAACGGCGCGGAGTTTTACTCCAGAAAGCCGGATTCAACGTTCTTAAATCCGCCAGCAAACGCGACTGATTCAAACGCACATAAACCGTGCGCAACATCGGCGGCACCACCACGTCAAACTGCGCCTTGGCCGGCAGCAAAAAGAGACCTTGCGCCGCGTCATTGCGGAAATGCGAAAAACGCATGTCATCATGCGCCCTGCACGCCAATGAAACCGTACAGGCGTCATCGGCCATGGTACCGAGCTTTTGAATCAACTGATTCTGCTGCTCTACCACAATCAAGCTCTCTCCCAAGTTGGCCGCCTGATAATAACCCCTATAAGGACCTGGGGTGATTTGCACATATTCCAACGGCAGCCAATCCTGAATAGCGGCCTGCTGCGACGGTTCCTCAAATTGATGCGTGACCAGTTTCATCGGCCTATACGTCCATCTTCAAGGCTTGCTCCCAGCCGCTTTCCAATTGCAACGTCACATGATGCACCTTGTGCTCCTGCAGCAGATAGTCTTTTATTTCCGCCAAGGTTTCGTCATTGATATGCGCCAAATCGGTTTTGGCGTGCAATGTCATCATGACCTGATCCTCAGCGATCGCCCAGAGGTGAATATGATGCACCGCCGTCAGATAATCGAAATGGCGCTCCAGATCGGCAGCAATATTTTTGATCTCGTAACCCGCCGGCACCCCTTCCAGCAGCACATGCGCCGACTCCCGCGTCAAACGGTACGCCCCCACACCGATAATCACTGCCATCAGCAGTGACAATAAGGGGTCGATTGCCATCCAACCGGTGTAATAAATAATAATGCCACCGCCAATTACCGCGATAGAACCCAACGTATCGCCCAAGAAGTGCAAAGTGGCGCCGCGCATATTCAAATTGTGCTGGTCGCCGGAGTGCAGAATCCAGAACACCAACAGGTTATTCAGCAAGCCGATCACAGCGATAATAAACATCTCTTTGCCCATCACTTCCTGCGGCTCGATAAAACGCTGCACCGCCATAATGACAATACCGCCAACAATCAGCAGCAAGGTAAAACCATTAATAAAGGCGGTTAGAATCTGTACGCGCTGATAACCAAATGTCATGCATTCATTGGCCGGTTTACGGCTGATGTGAAAACCCCACCACGCCAATGCCAACGCCATTGCATCGGTGAGCATATGCACCCCGTCGGCCACCAGCGCAATCGAGTTGACCCACAAACCGCCGATAATCTCCACCAACATATAAGTAGCGGTAATAATCGCCGCCAGCAGCACCTTACGCTGATTTTTCTCCTGGCCTTGACCAAGGTGATTATGATGATGAGAAAGCGGCTGGACGTCCATCTCGACTCCTAAAACAGTGCAGATAACCTCATGAATTCATGCGATTGTATCACTTCGTTTTCGCCACCGCCCAGGCTTGGATCGTTTTAATCTCCGTAGAGGTCTTCAAGCTCTGCGCCAACGCCTGCATGGTCGCCCCGGTGGTCACCACATCATCCAGCAACGCAATCTGCCCAATGCCGCTAAACGCCTTTTCATCCACCGCAAATGCATCCTGCAAATTACGGCGGCGCTGTTCGGCATTCAACCGCGTCTGCGAAGGTGTATCCTTAATGCGCCTGACCCCGCTTATCAACGGAATGCCGGTAATTTTGGAAAGCGACTGCCCCAGCAATTCGGCCTGGTTGTAACCGCGGTCACGGCGGCGCTTGGCATACAGCGGCACCGCCACCAGCGCCTCTACACCTGTAGTATCGAGACGTTCTGCCAACAACTCCGCCAGAAGTCGCGCATAAGCCGGTTGGTTGCGATATTTCAAGCCGTGAATCAAATCGGCCAGTTCCGCCGCAAAATAAAACCCGACCTGAGTGCGCTCAAACGCCGGCGGTTGCGTCAAACAATGGCCGCAAACCTCCCCCAACACCGAAGCTTCGCAACACACGGGGCACACCGCCTCCGGCACCGGCCATTTGGCCACCAGCGTATCGTCAATATCCAGATGTTCACTGGCCCGCCCCGTCAACACGCACCGTGACGGCAAAAACCATCGTTCCAGAGCATTTAACCACGCGCGCATCCCCACTCCCCTTAACGTGCCTTCACGTTCAGTCCTCTTTATGAGCTATAATACCCCCTTAAAATTTTCTGCCAAGCCGCAACCTTGCGGCCACATCTGAAACGGGAACCGCTTATGAGCCTTGAAAACCTTGGACAAATCCGCCACGACTGGACGCTGGACGAAATCCGCGCCATCATGGACCAACCTTTCAACGACCTGATGTTCCAAGCGCAGAGCGTGCACCGCCAGCACTTCAACCCCAATGAAATCCAGACCAGCACGCTGGTCAACATCAAATCCGGCGGCTGTGCCGAGGACTGCTCCTACTGCTCGCAAAGCTCGCGCTACGACACCGGTCTGGAAAAAGAGAAGATGATGGCCGTGCAGGAAGTGCTCGACAAAGCCGTCGCCGCCAAGGAAAAAGGCGCGACCCGTCTGTGCATGGGCGCGGCCTGGCGTAACCCCAACAAAAAAGATTTCCCGACGGTGCTTGAAATGGTCAAGGTCGTCAAAGGTCTCGGCATGGAAACCTGCCTGACACTCGGCATGCTTGACGACGAACAGGTCGCCATGTTGAAAGACGCGGGGTTGGATTACTACAACCACAACCTCGACACCTCCGAGGCGTACTATCCGAAGGTCATCACCACCCGTACTTTCCAGGACCGTTTGGACACTATCGACAAGGTGCAAAAGGCCGGTATCAACGTCTGCTCAGGCGGCATTATCGGCATGGGTGAAGCCCACGCCGACCGCGCCGAATTGCTGCGCACCTTCGCCAATATGCGCCACCACCCGGACAGCGTACCGGTCAACCTGCTGGTGCCGATCGAAGGCACGCCGCTGGCGGAAATGCGCGGCAAAACCGATTCGTTCGAGTTTATCCGCGTCATCGCCACCGCGCGTATTCTGATGCCCAAATCGTATGTGCGCCTGTCGGCAGGCCGCATGGAACTGAGCGACGAAGCCCAGGCGCTATGCTTTATGGCCGGTGCTAACTCGATTTTCTACGGCGACAAACTGCTGACCACTGAGAATCCGGAATCCGACCACGACAGCATGTTGTTCGCCAAGCTCGGCATCAATATGCAAAAACTGGCCAAAGC
>JACXUQ010000179.1 GCA_014763835.1 Thiotrichales bacterium | reverse complement strand
CCTACGCTCACCTACGCCGCGCCCATTCACCGCTATTGCTACCGCGTTTTATGTCCGGCTACGCCGCACACGCGGAAGCGCGGCCAATGGTCACGGCTAAGGGTACTGTGCATATTCGTCCGTAAATAGGCGCTAAGCTCATCCCGCCATCTCACACCCTCACTTTTGCCCGGTTCAGGATGTAATCCCCGTACAAAATGATATTTTCCCAGGCGATGGGGCTGATGTGTTTGATCAGGGACAGGTCAATGCTGTCACTATCAGGCGTGTGTTCCTGGATCACCCGGCTTATCTCCCTGGCCTGCCAGTAAATGATGCAGGCCATGACCAGTGTCAAACAGCTACAGGAATGGCCCTGCTCCAGCCAATCCCGTTTGCTGACCCGACCCCGCTTCCCCATTTTGATGTCCCGCGCCAGGGCATGTATCTGCTCACCTTTCAGCAACCCCCGCCGGTTGCGTTGCCGCAGTGCCGGGTCAGACATGAAGGCCAGGGTATGTTCTGTGCGGAATGCCCTGCCAAGTTCACGGTTGGCGCGGTAAAAATGGTTCTTGCCGGTAAAACCGTTGAGCCGCCGCAAGGCAGTGGATGCAGTGACATGGCCATTTTCCAGGGAGGCATAGAAATGCCCCATCCTGTCCCATTGCTCAACAATCCAGTCGGGGTTCAGGGTGTGGTCTTTGCTGTTGACCAAGCTGGTGAGCGGACCATAATCCCGTTCCGTGTCGATACGGAAGATGGCGTATTTGTGCAGGGCCTTGATACGGGGGACAAACCGCTTGCCCAGCATGACGAAGGCGGTAAGGTTGATGTCGGTAAACCCGTGGGTGTCGGTGTAATGCTCTTCGATCTCCAGGTCGCTCTCATTGTAGAGCAGGCCATCCAGCACAAACGGCGCATCCCGGTCACTGCATTCATGGGGCAGGCTGTAGAACGGGGCGTAGTTGTCGGCCACAAAGGTGTAGAACTCAATGGCAAAATCATTGAAGGCATGGCTGTATGCCTGTGACAGGACTTTGCGGCGCAAACCAAACCGCTGGCCGTCACTGCTGGAAGTGGTGCCATCCCCCCATGCCTGGCTGATGTCGAGCTGGCTGATGGCATTGACCACGACGGCCAAGGCACTGCGCTGGTTATCTTCATGCAGTTGCCAGTCACTGATCTGCTTCAGGCGGTGGTAACTGATCCCCTCAATGATCTGGGCCATGGTGTACGTGCCAATCTCACTGGCGTGCGCCATGATGGCGGCGAGGATTTCACAGACCTGTTGGGCATCCGGTTTGTCCTTGTCAGCATTGGCCATGAAGTGGCGTGAGAAGCGGAGTTCATTATCCACCTCAATCAACAGGTCGGGCAGCTTGACGGTGCGGATGTGTTTCCCCAGCCAGTCCTTGAGCGGTTCCAGCCGCTTGTCAGTGCCCTTTTCCAGTTTTTCGTTGGGGTCGGCGGTAATTTTCCAGCCATCGTCATCGACCTGGGCATAGTGGTTTTGCGGCAGCCCTTCCAGAAAACGGTCATAAGCCAGGTTCAGGCGTTGGTCTAGCCAAGGCAACACCTGTTGCGGGTCGGCAGGCAGTCCCGCACGGGTAAAGAAAGCCTCCCGCTGTTGCACCCATTGGCTTTCCGGCATGAAGAACGTATCCAGGGTGGCATAGCGTTTACTGTGCTGGACAGACAGGTTGCCGGATTTGATCTGGTCACGCACCACCGTGAGCAGGGCGCATTCCCAGGCCGGTTTATTGGCTTTGCCTTCCACCACCACCAGGGGCAGCCACTTGTTGGGGATGAAACTGGTGGGTGCATCATCCGGCAACTTGTGACGGCCAGCCTGGTTCATTTGCCGGAGCACCTGCACCGCCGCCATCAGGTCTTCCGTGACCCGGCCAGCCGTTTCCACCTGGAACTGGAGCTGGCCAAGCAATGTCGGCGCAAACTGGCGGAGGTAACTGTGACGGGCAACCACCCGCTCAAAGGTATGCTGGTGTTTGCTGCTGGACAATGCCTGTATTTCCGCATAATCCTGTTGGAGTGACGGTAACGCCACCTGGTCGTAAATGGATGGGCGGATGGCTGCGGGGCCAATGGCCTCATCCAGCAATACCGACAATACGTGCTGGTAATGGTTGAGGGAGCTGCGGATTTTCCTGCGGCGTTTCCTCAGGTAATCATCGACATCCTTTTCCGCCTTGTTGTGCACTTTGTTCATCAGCTTGTCATACATCTGCACCATGGCGTCCAGGGTGTCCTGGTGCTGCTGGAGCAGGAAGCACACCAACACGGCGTGGCGGCGCTCTTCCTTGAGGCAGCGCAGCCGGGACAAGGCACATTGGCGGGCATAACGCGCCAGGCTGCGCTGGAAGTTGTTGTTCAGCCAGCCCATGTCCAAACCCAATACACCGGTGGCCTGGATCAGTTTCAGTTTGGCATCCAGTTTATTGAAAGCTGCTGGCGATGGCAGGCCAGGCGGCTGCTTGAGTTCATGCAGGGGAGAATAGGTTTT
The DNA here is from genome assembly GCA_014763835.1 of Thiotrichales bacterium. Taxonomy (GTDB): domain Bacteria; phylum Pseudomonadota; class Gammaproteobacteria; order Thiomicrospirales; family Thiomicrospiraceae; genus Thiomicrorhabdus. The sequence continues at coordinate 1,345 of JACXUQ010000179.1, read as the reverse complement.
TTCCCCGGTTTCCAGCAATTGTCCAAGCTGCTGGCGGACTGGGGTTGGCAGCAACTGGTGGATACGGCGGTAAATTTCACTCCGCGCGGTTTCCCGTTGGGTCTGGATCAGACGTTGCAGCGTATCCAGCGCCGGTTCCAGGATATGCTGGCTTCTCAGGAATTCGCACACCTTGGCCAGTAACGCTGAGGTTTGTTCCAGGCTAAATGCCTGCTGGTACAGGAAAGCTTCTGTTTCATGTGCGGCGGTGCCGAAAGGCCGTAGGTTCAGGTACTGACGGATAATCTCCTGGTGCTCAGATACTGTTTTTTGACGGTGGCCATAAAGCCGGATTTGTGAGCTGTCCACCTTCAGTTGGAGGGATGTGTAGGTGGCAATTTCTTCAACCAGCTCAAACGGAACCTGGTTTGGGAAACGGTTCAGCAGGCGCACAAAAGCCATTTGGTAACCAAAACCCAATTGGTTATGTCGCTGGCGGCGTTGCTGGATGAGCTGTAAATCCTGCTCAGTAAACCGGGCAATTTTTACGAGCTGTTCTCGGTCATAGGGAAATGCGCTCATATTGTTCCCGTTGGGAAATGATGATGGGGTACGCGGAAAACAGTTGGTTTCCGACACAAACTTGGGATGGTTTCAAACCGTATCGAAAAACCGGCATATAATGCACGAAAAACACTGTCGGATTATGTCAGTATCTGGAAACCTTAACAAAGGAGTTTTTCGTACATGTTAATAGGCTACATGAGGGTATCCAGTGACAATGACCGCCAAAATACCGATTTACAACGTGATGCCTTAACCAAAGCGGGTGTTGATCCCCGACATTTATTTGAAGACAAAGCCAGCGGTGCACGGGATGACCGACCTGGATTAAAAAAAGCATTGGAATTTGTTCAGCCAGGGGATTGCCTGGTGGTGTGGAAACTGGATCGTCTGGGCAGGTCTCTGCCCCATTTGTTGACTATCGTGACTGATTTGCAGAAACAGGGGATAGCATTTCGCTCACTGACCGAACAGATGGATACGACAACCCCACACGGCGAGTTCCTTTTCAGTGTGTTTGGTGCTTTGGCCCAGTATGAAAGGGCTTTGGCCAAAGAACGGATTATCGCAGGGTTGGAAGCGGCCAAAAAACGGGGTAGGCAAGGTGGCCGACCAAAAGTGATCGGTGATGAACAGTTGGAGGCCATTACCAATGCTTTAGGGTCTGGCACCAGCAAGGCTTCAGTATGCAGGACTTTCGGGATTAAGCGCTCGACGCTCTATGATGCATTGAAAAGGGCGGCATCCTAAACAGCCCGGATGCTTAGCGCCTATTTACGGACGAATGTGCACAGTACCCTAA
>JACXUQ010000178.1 GCA_014763835.1 Thiotrichales bacterium | reverse complement strand
ACCGGCTGCAGGCGCGACAGTTCATAAGGATCCAGTTCGGCCGAACCCGAACGGAAGTTCACGTTTTGCACGTTGACCTGGATGTATTCCTGACCGCCGATTTTCACCGCTTCCACAGTCGTGTTGGGATCAGCAGCGGTTTCCTTATTGACTTCGTCGTAAACAGCGCGCGCGGTCAAGCCGGTAATGGCACCCACGGCGACTTTACCGACATTGTTGTCAACGCCCAAAGCATTGGCTGCCAGTATGCCGCCGATCGCCGCGGCGGCGGTCACGATATTTTTTTCCTGCTCGCGTTCCGCGCCGGTTTTAGGGGTGTTGCTACAACCCGCAAGTACGCCCAGCGCAGTCGTGGCAATAAGGGTGTTTATCAGTTTGTTATTCATGTGGCACTCTCCATATTGAGGTTGTGGCGTTTAACTTATTCTTTCAACTATAAGCCTTTGCATCGCAGATGCAAGCGCATTGTGCTCAGATTCACACTGTTTGCATAGTTTGTCGTTTGGGGTTCGCAGGAGGCGGCCTGTTGAGTTTTTCAGGCCGGTTTTAGACGGAAAGTGCCGGTTATTACAGAAGAACGACGGTTGCCAATCCCAAAAAGACGAAGAAGCCGAGGGAGTCGGTGACGGTGGTCAGCATTAGGCCCGAGGCCAGTGCCGGGTCGATACGCATGCGCTGCAGCACCAGCGGAATGGTGGCACCGGCGAGCGCGGCCGCAATCAGGTTGATCAGCATGGCGGTGGCGAAAATCAGGCTTAACGCCATGTCCTGAAACCACAGCAGCACGGCGGTACCGGTCAAAAAGGCCCAGATCATGCCGTTTAAGGCGCCGACGGTGGTTTCCTTGATGAGCAGCGAGCGACTGTTCTGACTGCCGAGCTTACCGGTGGCCAAGGCACGAATCACGATGGTGGCGGTTTGCGTGCCGGCAATGCCGCCCATGCTGGCAATAATCGGCATGAGCACGGCCAAAGCGACGACTTTTTCAATGGAGGCGTCAAACAGGCCGATCACAATCGAGGCGAAAATCGCCGTCAGCAGATTGATGCCCAGCCAGAAGGTGCGGCGTTTGGCCGAACGGGTGGCGGGGGCGAAAATGTCCTCGTCTTCGTGCAGACCGGCCGAGGCGAGTTGGGCGTGCTCGCCTTCTTCACGGATAATGTCGACGACGTCGTCGATGGTGATACGGCCGAGAATCTTGTTACTGTCGTTGACCACGGCGATGGCGATCAAATCCTGTTTCTCGAACAGGTGCGCCACCTCTTTTTTGGGCGTGAAAGGACGGATGGTCGGGGTTTCGTGGTTTACCAGGTCGGAGACCAGTGTATCGGGGTCATGCGTCAACAGCGCGTCGATTTTGAGCGTGCCCACATAGTTTTCTTCGCGGTCGCGCACGAACAGTGCCACCGTTGAGCGCGGCAGTTCGCCGAGTTTGCGCAGATAGCGCAGCACAACGTCAAGGGTGACATCGGCGCGAACCGCCACAAAGTCGGTACTCATCAGACCGCCGGCAGTGTCCTCGGGATAGGAGAGCGCCATTTCAACGGCGGTACGACTCTCTTCATCGAGCGATTCCAGCAGGGTTAGCTGGTTTTCTTCATCCAACGACTGGGCGATATCGGCAATATCGTCGGTTTCGAGGTATTCGGTGATTTCGGTGATTTCGTGCGGAGCGAGTTGCTCCAGCAGGCTGGTACGCACCTCGTCGTTGGTGTGCGCGAGTATTTCACCCTGAATTTCGGCATCAACCTGCTGCCAAAGGAAATGACGCCCTTTGGGCGGCATGGATTCGAGCAGTTCGGCGATATCTTCGGCAAACAGCTGGCCGCAAAGTTCGTGGGTTTGCGCTTCGTTCTGTTCTTGTACGGCAGCGAGGAGTTGCGCAGTGAGCTGGACTTTGTCAATGACAGTTGTGCTTTGAACCATGGCGCCTCCTCCGGTTGGGTGAATAAACGACCATTATTGTAGCAGGCTAATATGGCGATTAAATGAAAATACTGGCTTGAGCGCGAATATTTAGGTGTTTTAGAGGATGAGGGGTTGTTCAATAAAAACGCCCGCGGAGGCGGGCGTTGAATGGCATGATAATGCTTTGGCGATTAAGCCATGTTTTTTACGCCACCTGATTTTTGGTTGTGGTCGTTGATTTTTTCTTTGTGTTTGATGATCTGACGATCCAGCTTGTCGATCAGGCCGTCAATTGACGCATACATGTCATCAGATTCGTGGTGTGCAAACAGGTCCGCACCGGAAACGTGAACCGTGGCTTCCGCTTTTTGCTGTTGTTTTTCAACAGTCAAAATAACATGAACGTTGGTAACGTGATCAAAATGGCGCTTCAATTTGCTCATTTTTTCAGTAACGTAATCGTGCAGTGGGTCGGTGATGTCGATGTGGTGACCAGTGATGTTGATTTGCATTTTGTCGCTCCTTTTCTTCTGTTATGCGATCAAGAATTCGGTCTGAAATAGGGGCTTTGTATCCCTTGTGTGCAGCTTTTGCGTTGCAGTTTTATGCCGCTATCTTGGCAATTCAGGATCAAGGCTATTTCAATTTTTCGCTTTCAGTATAACACCAACCCTCGGGGCGGCCGCAAGAAAATTTGGCGTGCCGCCAAGGCAATTGATCGGCGTCAAGCGCAAAGCGGATCAGCCGGGTTGGCAAGGGCTTAAATAAAGTCTTCGCCGAGGTAGACGCGCTTAACTTCGGGGTGGTTGAGCACTTCGTCAGGCTTGCCTGAGGCGAGGATGGTGCCGGAGTAGAGAATGTAGGCCTGGTCGCAGACGCCGAGGGTTTCGCGCACGTTATGATCGGTAATGAGAATGCCGATGCCTTTTTGTTTGAGATGCAGAATAATATGCTGAATGTCTTTGACCGAAATCGGGTCGACACCGGCAAAGGGTTCGTCCAGTAGAATGAATTTGGGTTCCATTGCCAGCGCGCGGGCGATTTCGACGCGACGGCGCTCGCCGCCGGACAGGGCTTGACCGGGCTGTTCCAGTATATGGCCGATTTGCAGGTCATCGACCAGATGCTCGAACAGGCGGTTGCGCTGGTCTTCCGAAAGTTCGGAGCGCATTTCCAAAATGGCGCGGATGTTTTCGGCCACGGTGAGTTTGCGGAAAACCGAGGCTTCCTGCGGCAGATAACCGATGCCGCGCTTGGCCCGTTCATGGATGGGCAGCTGGCTGATCTCTTCGTTGCCGAGATAAATCTGACCGCCGTCGTTTTCAATCAGGCCGGTCATCATGTAGAAAGTGGTGGTTTTACCGGCGCCGTTGGGGCCGAGAAGACCCACTACCTGACCGTCATGGACGTCCAGATCCACCGAGGTGACCACAGTGCGTTTTTTATAGCTTTTGGCAAGGTTGCGGGCGTAGAAGTGGGACACGATGGTTTCCTGTTAGGGTTTTTGAGCGTCTTTTTCCGGCATTAAGGTCACCGAAATACGTTTCTTTTCCTGTGGGGTGCTTTGGGCCTGCAGGGTTTTGTTCTGTAGATCGTAAAACAGTTTGGGGCCGGTAATCAGGTTTTTGCCGGGCTGCTCCACCTTGGCGTCGCCGGTCAGCAGAACGGTTTTGGCGCCGGCCTGATAGTCGATCTGTTTGGCTTCGCCGTTGATCCAGCGCTGTTCGACGGCATCAAAGCGCTTGAATTTGGCCGGGGTGCCGACGACTTTGATGGACTCGACCTGACGCTTGGGGTGGCGGATGGTGATTTTATCGCCAAACAGGGTCAGCGAGCCTTGGGTGACTTCAACGTGCCCGGTATAGACGCTGATGCCTTGATTGTCCTGAATGTCGAGTGCGTCTGCTGTGATATGGATGGGTTGTTCTTCATCCGGCGTAGCAGCAAAG
>JACXUQ010000177.1 GCA_014763835.1 Thiotrichales bacterium | reverse complement strand
GGCGTTGAGATCGAATAAACTCAATCAGCGTTTTTAGGCGAGCAGACCAGGCATTCCAGCAGATCGGCAATCTGGCGGCGGCAGCAGCCGTTGCCATCCGACGCATAGGTTTTCTGGCGCACCGCTTCCAGCGAATCGGCGCCTTCCGCAATCGCGCGAATCACCTCGATTTTAGGCACTTCATTGCAGACGCACAGGTTGCGTTCCACATTACGTTTGAGAATTTCCGGCAGTTTTTCAAGGGCGTCGTCAACGGTCATGGCGGTTTGCAGGGTGGTTAATCCATCGATGACCTTATTGTATCACCGCGGTATTTGCGTTGCGGGCTTTATATTGTGCAAAAGTTATGCATATACACTATAATTGTATAACTTTTGCGCGATGGCGGAAGACACCATCGGTATCATTCAATTCTTGTCAGGACGTGCTGCCACATGCCAAACCACGATGATGCTGTGATTGACGGCTTTCCGCCGAGCATGGTGCTGCTGGATGTGGAAACCACCGGCGGCAAGGCCACGCGCGACCGGATTATCGAAATCGGCTTGATGGTGGTTGAAAACGGCCGCGTTGTCCGCAGTTGGCAGTCGCTGGTGAATCCGGCGTGCGCCGTGCCGCCGTGGATTCAGAAACTCACCGGCATCCGCACCGAACAATTGGCCGACGCGCCGAGCTTTGCCGAGATTGCGCCGCTGCTTCGCGGGGTGTGCGAAGGCCGTGTGTTGGTGGCGCACAATGCACGTTTTGACTATGCGTTTTTAAAAAACGAGTTTCAACGTCTGGGGCAGCCGTTTCAGATGAAAACCCTCTGTTCGGTCAAGTTGAGCCGGCGCTTTTTTCCGCAGTTTGCGCGCCACGGACTGGATCAGGTGATTGAACGCTTGGGCGTGCAGGTTGCCAGCCGGCACCGCGCGTTGGACGACACCCGCGTGATTTGGGCGTTGCTTAAACGCATTCACGCCGACCATGCGGCGGAGGATATTCGCGCCGTGTGCCAGGCCATTTTGCAAAAACCGGCGGTTCCTGCGCATTTGGCGGCGGAAAATCTGGCTGAAATTCCCAACAGGCCGGGTATCTACCGTTTCTGGGCGGCCGATAAACTGTTGTATGTGGGCAAATCGGTGCGCCTGCGCGACCGCGTGATGAGCCACTTCACCCAGGATTACGCCGTGGCCAAGGATGTGCAGATGAGCGCTGAAATCACGCATGTGGATTTTGAAGAAACGCCCACTGATTTTGGCGCGCAACTGCGCGAAAACGCTTTGGTCAAAAGCCTGCGGCCGCAGCACAATCAGCGCCTTAAAAAGCTCACGCGGTTATATCAGGTGGCTTTGCAGGAAGATGAAAACGGTTATCTGCGCGGTGTGCTGAGTGTCGCCAAACAAACCCCGCAAGCGGCCGATGCGCCGACCTTCGGGCTGTTTCGCTCGCGTCGTCAGGCGCAGCAGTGGCTGGAACAGGCGTGCCAGATACATCAGCTCTGCCCGCGTTTGCTCGGCTTGGAAAACAAACAGGCCGGCTCCTGCTTTGCCTGGCAGCTTAAAAAATGTTTGGGAGCCTGCTGCAACCAGGAGCCGGCGGCGTCTTACAATCTGCGCGTACAAACCGCCTTTGCCGCCTTTAAACAGCGTGTTTGGCCCTGGCCGGAAGCGGTGGTGGTGATTGAACAGTCGCAGCCCAACCGGGTTTTAAGCCGCGAAGAGCAGATAGCGTCGGCCGATTTGTGCCATTTTCATCTGATTGATCAGTGGCGTTATGTGCAACGTTTTACCGATCCCTACAGCCTCTATGATGCGCTGGAAGGCTTGAGCGACGGGGCGCTTGCAGAGGACGAAGCGGCCTGTTTCGATCTGGATGCCTACCGGATTTTAATCCGCTTTTTGCTCAAATCGCCGCTGCCGCCCGGATTACAGGTGGTTGGCGTGTCGCAGTTTAGGCGTTGTGCCGGTTGAGGCTTCAGCTCAGGAAATTTAAACGGAATTCAGAAAAATTTAAGAGGAAATAAAGATGTCGCTCAGTGCTCAGGATTTCAAATTGATTGAATCGGATTACGCTTACGCCCGCAAAATCCGGTTCACCTTGGCGCATCTGTTCGGGTTGCGTGCGCCCAGTCGCCTGCCGGAGTTACTGATGCAAGGCACCGAAACGGAAATTGAAGTGGTTTTGCGTCTGCTCAGAGCCTTTGCACTCACCAAGAATCGCAACCAGCGCCTGCGCGAAATCGCCGAACGCGGCCTGCATGAATACGCCGTGGAGCAGGCGTTTGAAGAGGGGCGCGAATTTGCCCTGAAGCAGCCGCTGCAAATGCTGCAAGCCGAGGGGTTGAACTGGCGTTACAGCAAAAACCCCTACCGTGTTGGCAGCGAACAGGCCGATGCCGCCAAAGCCGATGCCTGGACAGACGGCTTTAAGGCGTATTTTGATGTGGTGTGTGTCGAGTCGTGGTAGTCGAGTCGTGGTGGTCTAGGTGCCCTTTAGTCTGCGCCGCGCGCTTGCAGGCGTTGCAGATCGTTTAAGACTTCAGCCACGTGTTTGTCGGGGTCAACATTGCGGTAGATTTTGGCCAGCCGGCCTTGCGGGTCAATAATAAAACTGTGGCGTTTGGCAAAGCGCACAATTCCCAGATTAAGCAGCGCGCCATACTGTGCCGCAACGCTGGCCTCGGCATCCGCGAGGAGTTTAAAGGGCAGTTTGTACTTTCGGGTAAACGCCTCGTGGCTCGCCACGCTATCGATACTCACCCCTAAAATTGTCGCGTCTTGTTGAATCAGACGATTAATGTTGTCGCGGAAACTGCAAGCCTCGGTGGTGCAGCCCGGCGTGTCGTTTTTGGGATAGAAATAGAGCACTATCCAGTTGCCGCGGTAGTCTGACAGACGGGTCGCCTGGCCGGTTTGATCGGGTAGCGTGAAGTCGGGTGCGATCTCACCGGATTTCAATTCCGCACAGGCCGGGTTCAGCAGCGTCAGCCCCAGCAGTGCAATCAAAAGTTGCATCGGCCGGGTCAGGATTTTGATGTGCATGGTGTTGTCCCTTATCGTGTTTGATTGTAGCGTTGGATTATTGGGCAGAATTAGGGCGACAGACGCTGACGTGTCCAGCCGCCGGGTGCGTCCGGTGTTGCGGGCGTAGCACTGTATTCCAGACGGTCGTGCAGGCGGTTTTCGCCGCCTTGCCAGAATTCAAAGCGCTCAGGCACCACACGATAGCCGCCCCAAAAGTCGGGTAGCGGCACCTCGCCTTGCTGAAACTTGGCTTTCATGCGTTCAAACTGCGTCAGCAACAGATTTTTATTGGGAATAATCTGACTTTGCTGGCTCACCCACGCGCCTATCTGGCTGCCTTTGGGGCGGCTTAAAAAATAGGCGAGCGACTCTGCCGTACTCAGTTTTTCGGCCTTGCCAGTAATCATCACCTGACGCTCCAGTGGCAACCATAAAAACTGCAAGGCCACCTGCGGATTGTGTGCAATATGCTGCGCTTTACGGCTGGTGTAATTGGTGTAAAACACCAAGCCGCGTTCGTCAAAGCCCTTGAGCAGTACGGTGCGCGTCATGGGGCGCTGCTGTTCGTCCACCGTGGCCAGGATCATGGCGTTGGGCTCCAGCAAGTCGGCCTCCCTGGCCTGTTCAAACCACAATTTGAACTGCTCAAACGGATTTTGATGCGCGCTGCTTTCGTCCAGACTGGCAATCTGATAATTGCGGCGCATGGCGTGAATGGCGTGAATGGCGTGATCGGTTGCCACAGTACTCTCCTTTAGGGTTATATAGAGAGCTTTGCACGAGATGGCTACACGAATAAAAATGGTTAAAAATAGCCTGATTTTTGTTGAAAAACTTGCTAATAGCGAGCTATTAGCTGCGT
>JACXUQ010000176.1 GCA_014763835.1 Thiotrichales bacterium | reverse complement strand
TGTGTGACCGTATTGTCGATGCGATTGACTGGACGGGCCCGGTGTACCGCATTTCCGCGGCGCAGCGCGAGGGTACCGAGCAGCTGGTGCGCGATATCAGCTATGCGTTGGAAGCCAAACGTCAGGCGCAGTTTGCCGCCGACGATGCCGAAGCGGTTGCGGTGGCACGCAGACAGGTTGAAGAAGATTTTGATTTTTAAACGTTAGAAAAACTGAACAGGCCGGGTTGGAAAGAGAAAAATGCAGCGTTCGCAGTTAGCAAAGACCAAGCGTTGGGTGATTAAAATCGGCAGTGCCCTGTTGACCGATGACGGCCAGGGGTTGAATCTTGATGCCATGCGGCGTTGGGTGGAGCAGATGGTGGCGCTGCGTAATGCCGGCGTTGAGGTGGTGATTGTCTCCTCCGGCTCGGTGGCAGAAGGCATGCAGCGTCTGGGCTGGGAGTCGCGTCCTTCAGCGGTGCATGAGTTGCAGGCCGCTGCCGCCGTCGGGCAGATGGGGTTGGTTCAGGCGTATGAGTCCGCATTTTCGCATTACGGCATCCGCACCGCGCAGATTCTGATGACCCACGACGACTTGGCGAGCCGCAAACGTTATCTGAATGTCAGAAGCACCATTCAGACTTTGCTCGATTATGGCGTGATTCCGGTTATTAACGAGAACGACACGGTGGTTACCGACGAGATCAAATTCGGCGACAACGATACCCTGGCGGCGTTGACGGCCAACCTGATTAGTGCCGATGTATTGGTGATTCTGACCGACCAGCAAGGTTTATATGATGACAACCCGCGCGAAAACCCGAACGCCAAACTGATTAGTGAGGCGCAGGTCAGCCGCAAGGATATTGAGGCGATGGCGAGCCCAAGCGGCGGCGCTTTGGGTAAAGGCGGCATGTATACAAAGGTGATGGCGGCCAAGCGTGCGGCGCGTTCGGGCACTGCGACCCTGATTGCCTCCGGGCGTCAGGAAAGCATTCTGCCTAAGCTGTTCTTCGGCGAGCCTTACGGCACACTGTTGATTCCCGATCTCGAGCCGTTGACGGCGCGCCAGCAGTGGTTGGCCGGGCACTTGCAAGTCAAAGGCAAATTGGTGCTGGATGACGGTGCCGTACAGGTGCTGAAAAAGTCCGGCAAGAGTTTGCTGCCGATTGGCGTGAAGTCGGTCGAAGGTAATTTCCAACGCGGCGAGATGGTGGTCTGCGTCGATTTGCAAGGCCAGGAAGTGGCGCGCGGCTTGGTGAATTATCCGCTTAACGAGGCACAGAAAATCCTCGGCAAACCGAGCCACCAGATTGAGGCGATTCTGGGCTATGTAGACGACGAATCGCTGATTCACCGTGATAATTTGGTGATCAATGAATAGTTTTCAATGCAAATCGCCGGCTTGAGCCGGCGTTTTTGTTTGGCTTCAAAGGTATCCGACCCGGCCTGTTGAGTTTCATAAATTTTTTTGGGACAACGCTTGAATAATAAAAGGCGGGCTCCATATAGGGTTGACAGCCCAACAGAGTTGGCTAAAATGGTTAGCACTCTAGAAAGGTGAGTGCTAATTCAAAAAAATTATCACAACCTATAACGCATTTAACAAATTCATTTTTAAGCATTAATTAGGAGAAACCCTATGAATATTAAGCCATTACATGACCGTGTTGTGATTCGTCGTGTTGAAGAGCAGCAGATGTCTGCCGGTGGTATTGTATTGCCAGGTTCAGCTCAAGAAAAACAGAACATGGGTGAAGTGCTTGCGGTAGGTCCAGGTAAAGCCTCCGATGCCGGTACCATTATTCCAATGACTGTCAAAGTCGGGGATAAAGTGATGTTTGGTCAATACTCGGGTCAGGAAGTTAAAGACGACAAGGGTGAGACACTGCTGGTCATGCGTGAAGATGACATTATTGCGATCATTGGCTAAGCATTCCGCTTAAGCGACCGATTCAACTGAGAAATTCAAAACAAGTTTCAAATAAGTTTTAAAGGATAAAGAAGATGGCAAAAGAAGTCAGATTTGGTTTAGATGCGCGAGAAAGAATGGTTGACGGGATTAACATCCTGGCTGACGCGGTAAAAGTGACTCTGGGTCCGAAAGGCCGTAACGTTGTCTTGGAAAAATCTTTCGGTGCGCCGACTGTGACTAAAGATGGTGTTTCTGTTGCGCGTGAAATCCAGCTGGAAGACAAATTCATGAACATGGGCGCGCAAATGGTGAAAGAAGTTTCTTCTCAAACCAACGATGTGGCCGGTGACGGTACTACCACTGCAACGGTGTTGGCGCAGGCGATCGTACGTGAAGGGATGAAAGCGGTTGCGGCCGGTATGAACCCGATGGATCTGAACCGTGGTATCCACAAAGCGGTTGAAGCGGTGGTTGAACAGATCAAAGCGATGGCGCAGCCTTGCACCACCTCTGCGGCGATTGCGCAGGTCGGTACGATCTCTGCCAACTCTGACGCAGCCATCGGCAAGATGATCGCGGACGCGATGGAGAAAGTCTCTACTGAAGGTGTGATCACGGTTGAAGAAGGTTCTTCTTTGAATGACGAGTTGGTTGTGGTTGAAGGGATGGAATTTGACCGCGGTTACCTGTCACCTTATTTCGTGACGAATCAGGACAAGATGGTCGCAGAGCTTGATGGCCCGATGATCCTGTTGTACGACAAAAAAATCTCTAACATCCGTGATTTGTTGCCAACCTTGGAAGCGGTTGCCAAAACAGGCCGTCCACTGTTGATTATTGCCGAAGACGTTGAAGGCGAAGCCTTGGCGACACTGGTTATCAACAACATGCGCGGTATCGTTAAGGTGGCTGCAGTTAAGGCACCTGGTTTCGGTGAGCGCCGCAAGGCGATGTTGCAAGACATGGCGGTGTTGACTGGCGGTACCGTGATTTCTGAAGAAGTCGGTCTGGGTCTGGATCAGGTTACACTGGAAATGTTGGGTGAAACCAAGTCTGCTGTGATCGGTAAGGATTCAACTAAGCTGATCGACGGTGCAGGTTCGTCTGAGGCGATCGAAGGCCGTTGCGCACAGATCAAGGCGCAGTTGGATGCGACCACGTCTGAATATGACAAAGAGAAACTTCAGGAACGTTTGGCTAAATTGGCCGGCGGTGTTGCGGTACTGAAACTGGGTGCGGCGACCGAAGTAGAAATGAAAGAGAAGAAAGATCGCGTTGAGGATGCGTTGCATGCGACGCGTGCGGCGGTTCAGGAAGGTATCGTTCCTGGCGGCGGTGTGGCATTGGTTCGCGCTAAAGCCAAGATCAAGGTTGAAGGTGACAATGATGATCAGAACGTCGGTATCCAGATCGCCATGCGTGCGATGGAAGAGCCGATGCGTCAGATTGCCGCCAACTGCGGTCTGGAAGGTTCTGTTATCGTCAGCAAAGTGTCTGAAGGCGAGGGCAACTTCGGTTTCGATGCGGCGAAAGAAGTGTACTGCGACATGTTGGAAGCCGGTATTATCGATCCTGCCAAAGTAACCCGTTCTGCGTTGCAAAATGCGGCGTCGGTTGCCGGTCTGGTATTGACGACCGGTGCGGCGATTGCTGACCTGCCTTCAAAAGGCGATGAAGGTGCGGCAGGCGCAGGCATGGGTGGCATGGGCGGAATGATGTAATTCCGAACGTCACTCAGGAGTGATCTTAAAGCCCGCTTTATGCGGGCTTTTTTGTTTTTGGAATATGGGCTTTCGCTTAGAGGGTTGTACCCGGCCTGTTGAGTTTTTCGAAGGCCGAGTTGTGCGTTTTTAGCGGTACAACCTTTCCAGGTTGATTAAGGGCGGCATCACCACCACATGCGGCAAGGTGGCTTGCTGAGCCTGTTGCAGCGCCTTATTGGCCTGTTCCAATAAGCCGTAGTGCTGGGTTGAAAC
>JACXUQ010000175.1 GCA_014763835.1 Thiotrichales bacterium | reverse complement strand
AACTGACTGACCGCATAGCTGGCCACGCCATAGTGCATGCGCCCGGAAACGCTACTATTTTGATACTCAACCAGACGGATCAGCAGATGCACCTCGTTGCCCACCGCCACCTGCGCCGAAGCAATCGAGTAGTAGCGCGGCGCCAGGGGCGACAGCAATGTCAAAAACTCCGCACCCAGTTCACACAGCGAGGGAAAGGCATCGAGCAGATCGAGAATATCGCGGCCGTAGGCGTAATCGATCATCGCCTGACGATCGGCCCAGTCGCCCAGTTGATACTGGCGCTGCAGTTTATTGAGAATCGCCGGATTGAGCTGGGAGATTTCCAGGTATTCGGTCAGGGCCATGCGGCTGGAGACTTGGCCGGCACGACGCACTTCAACGAGTTCGTCGCCGCTTAAGCGTAAACGCTGCAGCAGCGCCTCGACCCATTCCGGCTGGTTTTTCACCGTCAAAGTCAGCCAGTCGCCCGGCTCGTAATGCAGCGTTTCACCGGCAGACGGCGTTAAAACAAGGTGATAGATGGTTTTGTCATCACACGCAGGGGTGAGATTGATCAGCTGTTTGACTTGCAGTTGCATCTGAGGGCGCTCCCATAGCGAAAGACTGACTGCATTGTAACATGCTATCAGCACTTCGCCAGAAAGCGCTAGCGGACAGGAGGATTAACGGATATGCTCCATCAGCACCGTCATCCACGGCGCCGTGACCAGAATCGTCACCGCCGACATCAAGCCAGCCACCACGCCGATACCCACCTGCATGGTCACATTGTTCTGCTTGATTTCGATGTCAGCCATTTGACGCTCCACCGAGCTGAAAATATCCACCTGTTTTTTCAGCAGACCGTTAAGCGTTCGAATCTGTTTGAAAAGCAGTTGCTGCTCTTTTTCAATCTGCTGACGCGACTTGATGCCCTGCTCTTCCAGCGTGCGCATCTGCTGCGCCAGCTGGCCGATGGAACTATCCATCTGCGCCACCAGATTCTTCAATGCGGTTTTGTCTTCATTCAGCCATTCGAAGTCCGGCGTGACCATATCCGACATATCCATATCGTCGTACTTGCTCTTGCCTTGTGCCGGCGTTTTGCCCATGTGGCGGCGCATCGCCTGCTCCAGTAACACACTCTTGGATCCCAGCGGTTCAATGTTTCTCAAATCAATCGCCATGTTTTTCTCCCTGTGTCTATTGCTCGGGACACTGTCAATTTTATGTCAGTACCCTTCGCCAAAATCTGTTTTAATACCTTTCTAACAACCCTCTACGCAGGGAGCGTGCCAACTTGGCGCGCCTTATCGCATTCGCAAGGAAAAAAGCATGAAATACATCGGAGCCCACGTTTCTGCAGCGGGCGGCGTCGAAAACGCCCCGCTGCGCGCCCATGAAATCGGCGCCACCGCCTTTGCGCTATTTACCAAGAACCAGCGCCAATGGAAAGCCGCGCCTTTGACGCAAAAGAGCATCGAACAGTTCAAAGCCAATTGTGAACGCCTTGGCTACGGCCCCAAACAGATTCTGCCGCACGACAGCTATCTGATTAACCTCGGCCATCCGGACGTCGATGCGCGCCAGAAATCGCTCGATGCCTTTATCGACGAACTGCAGCGCTGCGAACAACTCGGCATCGACCGCCTTAACTTTCACCCGGGAAGTCACCTGCGGGAGATTTCCGAAGAAACCTGTATGGATTTGATTGCCGAATCGATCAATTTCGCGCTCGACCAAACGCAAGGCGTGATCGCCGTCATCGAAAACACCGCCGGGCAGGGTTCGAATCTGGGCTATCGACACGAGCAACTCGCCTACCTGATCGACAAGGTGGAAGACAAAACCCGCGTGGGCGTCTGTTTTGACACCTGCCACGCCTATGCGGCGGGTTATGACCTCAAAAACGACTATGAAGGCGTCATGGCAGACTTTGAAAAGGTCGTCGGTTTTAAGTATTTAAAAGGCATGCACCTCAATGACTCCAAAGCCAAACTCGGCCAGAAACTCGACCGCCATCACAGTCTGGGCGCGGGCGAAATCGGCTGGGAGGCGTTTGAAAAAATCATGCAGGATTCGCGCATCGACGAAATCCCGCTGACTTTGGAAACCATCAATCCCGACATTTGGGCCGAGGAGATTCAAGCCCTGAAAAACTTTGCAGCCGCTAAATAAAGCCATGTAATCAACAGGTTGACACCCGGCCTGTTGGGTTTTAAAAAACGGCGTTTCGCAAAAAAGTTGCGGGGCCGTTTTTGCATGGAGTAAGATATTCGCACTTTGATTCACAATGAAAACCCCCTCAATGAATAAAAATCAGTTTATCGAGTTCGTCATGCAAGCCGGTGTGCTTAAACTGGGCGAATTCACCCTGAAGTCCGGGCGCAAAAGCCCGTACTTTTTCAATGCCGGCCTGTTCAACACCGGCGCGCAACTTTCCACTCTGGCACAAGGTTATGCCGCCACCCTGGCAGAATCGGGCGTGGATTTCGACATCCTTTTCGGCCCGGCCTACAAAGGCATTCCGTTGGCCGCCACCACCTGTGTGGCGCTGTCGGAAAAACACGCTATCGACAAACCTTACGCCTTTAACCGCAAAGAAGCCAAAGACCACGGCGAAGGCGGCAATATCGTTGGCCACGCCCTGCAGGGCAAGGTCATGATTATTGACGACGTCATCACCGCCGGTACAGCCATCCGCGAAGCCATCGACATCATCAAAGCCAACGGCGCGGAACCGGCCGGCGTGTTGATCGCGCTGGACCGTATGGAAAAAGGCAAAGGCAACCTGTCCGCGATTCAGGAAGTGGAAGCGGAATACGGCATTCCGGTGATCAGCATTATCAATCTGCACGACATTATCGCGTACATTCAAACCCAGCCGGATATGCAACACTATCTGGACGCGATGATGGCTTACCGCAGCGAATACGGCATCTGAACCATGCCGCGATGTTGCCAGCAATCGGCCAGGAGGTAAGATGTCAAGACTCAGAGAGCTGTTGATATTGCGTCACGCCAAGTCGGACTGGAAAGACCCGACCTTGGCCGACATAGACCGCCCCCTGGCCGGCCGAGGCAAGAAAAACGCCGCCAAAGTCGGTAAATGGCTTGAACAGCAAAACCTGATTCCCGACCTGATCCTCTGCTCGCCCGCCAAACGCGCCCAACAGACCCTCAAACGCGTCTGTATCGAGTGCGGTGCGCAAACCCAAACTGTCGATGCCCTCTATATGGCCAACCTCGACACCCTGCTCAAGGTATTGGCTGACGCACCGGACGTCGACCGGCTGATGATTATCGGCCACAATCCGGGCCTTGAACGCCTGTTCAACTACCTGAATTGCCAGATGGACGAAAGCACCGTGACCCTTTTTCCAACCGCGGCACTGGCGCAATTCATCCTGCCAGCCGACTGGCATAACCTGTCTTGCGGTGCCGGCAAACTGTCGCAGTTCATGCGTCCCAAAGAAATCCTGTTAAAAGAGTAGCTCCAGAACCTTCCCTCTTCTGCTGCCCTCTGAACAACACTTAAACGAAATCATTTATTGCCCTTATAAGGCCAAAAATCTTTTCTTCTGGCCTGCCTAAAACCTTGGCATTGCATTTCTAAAATGCTATTCTGTTTGTAGCTATATTTAGCCCACCTATCAAAGCAAAGGAAGATGTCATGAAGACAAAATTACTCCCGTTAGCAGCTGTTCTAGCCCTTGCTTCTCTCCAAGCGCAAGCCGCAGACATCCCATCCGAAGGCACTAACGCCTACGTTGTCGACTACCGTGGTTTGGTAGTCCGCGACGGTTTCGGCGGCTGTGTACGTTCTATCGATTGGACCAAAGAGACGGCGATCGCCAAGTGCGAAGGCTGGGAAGAGCCTAAGCCTGAACCCGC
>JACXUQ010000174.1 GCA_014763835.1 Thiotrichales bacterium | reverse complement strand
TCGGAGGTTTTGGATTTGAGATACTGGGTGGCGGAGTCCTGCGGGCCTTGATAGATTTTCTGCACATCTTCAAAGGTCATGTTCTTAATCGCATTCAGAAACAGGGTTTTGGCCTGCGGCGCGGCGGCTTCGGCGGCGCGGTTGAGTTTGAGCTCCACATCATCCATCAGGTTTTGCATGCCGAATTTCGATAGTACGTCTTTAACGGTTTGCAGGTTCTGCGGCAGCGGGATATGGATATGGCTGTCGGCGTTAAATCCGTCCTCAACACTGAGCTGTTTGACCACCGCTTCCGACCCCAGGCTCAGCGCCTGTTTAAAGGCGCTGTTAAGGTCTTGCGTGGTCACGGCGCTGCCGGTACTTGTCGCACTCGGCTGTTGGGAAGTTTGGGTTCCTTTAAGCAGGTCGACGGCCTGTTCCCACCAACTGGCCTGTGCAGTAGAGGTTGCGCAGCACAAAGCGATGACAAAAACGCTGTTCAGAGTTTTGTTTGGCATAAGAAATTCGCCTTATTTTCAGAGGTTCAATGCATTATAACCCAATTGCACAGACGAAGGCTTTACCGACTTTTTGGGTTTTTCGGGTTAAAATGGAACCTTTAAAGACAATCAATTGGAATGATTATGGCGGATACACAACTGAACATCGAAGCGGTCAAGAATTACTTGTTGAGCCTGCAGGACGATATCTGCGCACAGCTGGCGGAAGAGGATGGTTCGGCCGAGTTTATTATTGATGAATGGCAGCGCGAGCCGGATCACGGCGCTATGGGTCTGAGCGGCGGCGGACGTACCCGCGTGATGGAAGGCGGCGCGGTGATTGAAAAAGGCGGGGTCAATTTCTCCCACGTTTTCGGCAAGTCGCTGCCAGCCTCGGCCACTGCGCACCGTCCGGAGCTGGCGGGTCGTTCGTTTCAGGCGTTGGGGGTGTCGCTGGTGATTCATCCGCGTAATCCGTATGTGCCGACATCCCATGCCAATGTACGTCTGTTTGTGGCCGAAAAGGCGGGCGAAGAGCCGGTCTGGTGGTTTGGCGGCGGCTTTGATCTAACGCCTTACTATCCGTTTGAGGAGGATGTATTCCATTGGCACCTGCAATCCAAAGAGGCCTGCAAACCGTTTGGCGAGGCGATCTATCCTAAATACAAAGCCTGGTGCGACGAGTATTTTTATCTGAAACACCGTAACGAAACCCGCGGTGTGGGCGGTCTGTTTTACGATGACCTGAACACGGCGACCTACGGTTGGGATTTTGATACCTGTTTTGCGTTTATGCGGTCGGTGGGAGATCACTACATTAAAGCCTATCGTCCGATTGTGGCGCGCCGCAAAGAGATGGAATACGGCGAACGCCAGCGCGATTTCCAGCTTTACCGCCGCGGCCGTTATGCGGAGTTTAATCTGGCGTTCGATCGTGGCACGATTTTCGGTTTGCAGACCGGCGGGCGTACTGAATCGATTCTGATGTCAATGCCGCCTTTGGCGACCTGGAAATACGATTATCATCCGGCACCGGGTACCGAGGAAGCCGAGTTGTACGACTATCTGACGCCACGCGACTGGTTGGCTGAGTAAATCCGATGATGGAGGCGGCCGATAAATTAAGGGTGGATAAATGGCTATGGGCGGCGCGTTTTTTCAAGACGCGCGGCCTGGCGCTGGATGCGATCAAAGGCGGAAAAATCGAGCTCAACGGCCATAAGCCCAAGCCGAGTAAAACCCTGAGTGTGGGCGATAAACTCAAAATCACCCAGCCGCATCGTCAGGTGGAAGTCACCGTATTGGAACTAAGCGAGAAGCGCGGTTCCGCCGAGGTGGCCTGTTCACTTTATCAGCTTGACAATGAGGTGCTTAACCAGCGCAAACCGACTATCGATATGGCATTGGCCGGTTACCGAGAAAAAGGCGCCGGACGGCCGACCAAAAGGGATCGCCGTCAAATTGACAAGCTGCAGTTTTGACTTTAAAATCTCGCCACCTAGATAAGTACTTTTGATTATTAAATAGGAAAAAAGCAATGAAAAAATTGGTTTTAGCAGCGGCTATCGCTTCAGGCACTTTGTTGGCGGGCAGTGTTCAGGCTTCTTCAGTGGAAGGGCTGGGAGTAGCAGTCAACTACGGTTTGATCTCCGGTCCGGCTTTGGAATTGACTTATCCAGTCAACGAATATGTGCAGGTGCGTGGTGCTTTGTCGGCCGGCATGAATCTGAAAGAGACCGCCAACGATACCGATATTGCCTATGATGTGAAAGCCGACGGCGGTATCCACCGTTTGAATGTGGATTACCATCCGTTTGGCGGCACCTTCTTTCTGTCTGCCGGTTATGCATTTAATGACTTTAAATTGAAGGCGAACGGTAGCAAAACAAATCCAACCGTTGGTGATACGCCTATTAATGGTACTGTTACTATTAATGGTACATTGGATTGGGACAGCGCGCCAATGTTGTCATTGGGCTGGGGTCACAGTCCGGCGCAGGGTTGGGGAGCCATGGTGGAAATCGGTGCAATCTTTACCGGTGCACCGGACGTATCATTAACAGGCACAACAGATGCAGGTGCTGCAGAACAAACCGCCCTTAATACGGCTTTAAAAGATGAAGAAGCGAAACTGAAAAAAGATGTAGGTGATTATGATTTCCTGCCGGTTTTGCAGGCGGGTGTGACTTACCGTTTCTGATCGCAACTGTATTGTTAGTGACAATAACCCCGGCTAAGTCCGGGGTTTTTTATTTGGGCTGACAGGGTCGGGTTTCAAGCCTATAATCAGGATACATAAGTCATCCGGGGGAGTGTGATGGACGAGCAGATGGAAATGGACAGTAGCATCTATTGGGTGGTGTACGATGCGGCCGATCAGGAGGGTTTTGAGCGTGATGTGGCTCCTTTGTTGAGCGGTTACGAGCATTACGGCATTCCCTGGGATGGCGAGGGTGAACTGGTGATCGAAGAGAATGCCCGTGTTGTCACCTATATGGGAGATGCCTTGTTGTACCGTGTAGTGGCACAGGCGAGGCAAGCGCACTGGCAGGTCGGCATTTTGCCGCATCCGCAATTATTAAGGGGTGCGCGTTTCTTTGCTGTGCCCAAAAAGCTCGAAGAGGCCTGGAACGGCATTGTCCAGACACAAACCCCGGTGATGTCGGATCTAATGACCTGTAACGGCCGTGTTGCGTTTGGTTCGGTGATGGTAGGCAATCCGCTGACGATGCGCCCGGCCGCGCAAATGAGCAGCGACTTGTGGAGCAAACTCAAACATCTTTACGGTTTAGTGGTCACCCTGCCGCAAACGTTTCTGCTGCCCTATAAGATAGAAACTGCCAAACAGACGGTGGTCAATACGGCCGCTTTGGGGATTACCGCGGTGTATCGTTCCAGTGGCAGCGAATTCACCAAGCGGGTGGTGGGCGAAGCGGCGGAGGACGAGTCGACGCTTAACCTGGTGATATTGGCGCCGCGCAGTTTGTCGGAAATGGTGCATTTTGTGTTTTCGCGCGTCCTGCCTACCCAGGTCAAAACCAAGCCTTTGAGCGATTACCTGGGGCACATCAAAAGTGAATCGATTCTGCTCAGTTCCAAAAAACCGATGGAGTACAGCATCGATGGTGAGATGCTTGTCGCGGAGACTCTCAAGATCGAGGTGGTGCCCGATGCCCTGGCGGTGTTAAGCCCGAATCTGCCCCCCAAGAGCGGCAGCAAGGAGATCAAGGAGTCTGTGCGTATGGTCGGTCTGCCGAAGGGGCAGGCGATCAACGAGCTGATCTACCACCCCTTGCCGTGGATTCACCATGCCGATCAGGAAGAGGTCAAGGAGACGTTTGTAAGTTTGCGTGAAAACGCCCAGACCTCGCAGGCTTATCTGGTGCTGATGGTGTTATCCACCTTGCTGGCAACCGT
>JACXUQ010000011.1 GCA_014763835.1 Thiotrichales bacterium | reverse complement strand
CAAAACCAATGACATCGGATGGCCCGCACCGATAGACTTGGAGAGGGTCACGATATCCGGCACAATACCGGCACGCTCGAAACTGAAGAAATCGCCGGAACGGCCATTGCCGGTCTGGATGTCATCGACAATCATCAGGATGTCGAAGTCATCACAGATCTGACGCAACTCTTTGAGCCACTCCACACCGGCCACGTTGATGCCGCCTTCGGCCTGAATGGTTTCCAGCACAATCGCCGCCGGCAGTTCGGTACCGCTCGAACCGTCCTCGAGGATTTTGCGCAGATAGGCAATGGTATTGACCTCCCCGCCGAGATAGTTATGAAACGGCACCTGCGTCGTATAGGCCGGCACGCCGTAATTTTCATCGTGGTAATAGCGGTTGCCGGTAATGCTCAGAGAACCCATCGACATGCCGTGAAAGCCGTTGGTGAACGACATCACCTGGGTACGTTTCTTGACCTTGCGGGCGATTTTCAGCGCGGTTTCCACCGCATTGGTGCCGGTCGGGCCGACAAACTGCAGTTTGTAGTCGAGATTTCGCGGTTTAAGGATGTTGTTGACAAAGCCCTCGATAAACTCGCGCTTGGCCACCGTGGCCATATCCAGCGCATGGCCGATGCCGTTGGCTTGCAGATAGTCGATCACGGCATTATTGACCACCGGATTGTTGTGACCGTAGTTAAGCGCGCCGGCACCGGCAAAAAAGTCGATATAACGCTTGCCGTCTTCATCCCAGATTTCGGCGCCTTTGGACTTGGCAAAGGTGGTCGGGAAAGAGCGGATATAACCGCGCACCTCGGATTCGTATTGATTAAAAATAGATAAAGGCATAATGATTTCCTCTGAAAGTACAGTAAATAGATAAAGCGATGCCCAGATGCCGATTAATTGCACCTTGAGCAATAAAAGTGATTGGGAACTACGTCGCGGGCGTCAGGGTGTAGAGAATTTCGGCCTCGTGCCCGTCACTGCCGAATTCCTCGGCCTGTAAATACGGCTTGGTCGCCATATCAAACCCGTGGCGTTTGGCAAACGATTTGAAGAGCGCTTGAGACGGCTGATTGGAGGGGCTGATAGTTGTCAGTAACCGCTTGATTCGACCCGGAGACTGTCGTGCCACCAAGGATTCGAGCAATTTAATGGCGATTCCCTGGCCTTGGGAGTGCGGATGCACCGCCACCTGCCAGATAAACAACGCATCTGCTTCATTCGGCGGAAAATAAGAAGAGACGAAGCCGACGATTTTGCCGTCCTGCTCCGCCACCATGCAAGTTGCCGCGAAATGGTCCGCCAGCAGGAAATAGAGGTAGCGCGAATTCAGATCAAGCGGCGGGCACGCCTTGACCAATTCAAAAATGGCCGCCCCATCGGCGGGTGTCGGCTGTCTGAAATAAATCGGGGTTACAGGATGTAAGGGGTGATTCTCCATAAAATAAGTCTGCTTGTATTAAGGGTGAAACGTTCAACCAATCGCAAATAACGGAAGAAAAGCGGACGGCGGATACCAGATTCGGACACAAGGATGCCCTCCTCCTGCCGCAATGACAGAGGCAAAAAACATTGCCCTACGATTGATTCCTCAGGACGCGTCCTTTGGATTAGACTCGGCCCGGAAAGCGCCGGACCTAAGGCAGAAAAGCGCCTAAACGCAAATGACAGTGTAGTGACTACAACTGGATAAAAGATAATCTTAACCTTTTGGGTTATGAATTTATGTGCGCTATATTTTAACAAAATAATACTTAAAATCAACATGTTATTATTTTAACCCTGTCATTTCACAACTATTTCCAAACCATTCAAACAGGCCTAAGCCGTTGAAAAAACAATATTATTCCCAACCCCTGAAAACAGGAAAAACACGCTTGCAACCGGCCACATTTCCGCTGATTTTTTTGGCCTTAAACGCGAGTATGGCGGGCAAAATTGGTAAAATGCTGAAGATTTTATTTTTAATAACCCGATGGAACAGGAAAACAGAACATGACAAAAATTGTGGTGAAAGGACAGGGAGAGTGCGAATTTGATGGCCAGTTTTCAATGTTGGAAGCCTTGGATGAAAACGGTTTTGATATGCCATACAGCTGCCGCGGCGGCAATTGCGGCGCCTGTGCGGTGCGCCTGATTTCAGGCGAAGTGGAAGAGATTCAAAACCCGGCTTATGAAGCGCGTAAAGGCGAAATCCTGACCTGCAGCGTAATCCCTTTGACCGACGTAGAAATCGAGATCATCTAAAACCTACCCGGCCTGTTGAGTTTTGAAAAGGCCAAAATCCGCAAAAACAAAAAACCCCGCTTAGGCGGGGTTCGACTGGGAAAAACCGAAGCTTTTAGGAGCTTAGTTCAATTTAGCCAGTTCTTTGGCAGCGATTTTAGCTGGAAGCCCGATATAACCGTCTTTCTCAACCACTTGCTGACCTTGCTTAGACAATACCAACTTGAAGAACTCGCCAACAACCGGATCAACGGCCTTGTTAGGCGCCTTGTTCACGTAAACATACAACAGACGCGACAATGGGTAAGTACCGTTCAACGCGTTTTCAGTCGTTGCCGGAATCATTGCGCCGCCCTCTTTCTTAGACAATGCCAGGGCTTTTACACCAGCCGTCTTGTAACCGATACCTGAGTAACCGATACCGTTGATAGACGCAGAAACCGACTGCACAACAGACGCTGAACCTGGTTGTTCGTTAACAGAAGACTTGAAGTCACCTTTACACAAAGCGTGTTTTTTGTAGTAACCGTAAGTACCCGATACTGAGTTACGGCCATAAATCTGAATTGACTTGGCCGCTAGATCGCCAGTTGCACCCGCTTCACCCCAAGTAGTGATGTCTGATTTGAAACCACACTTGCGCGTTGAAGAGAAAATCGCATCAACCTGAGGAATGCTCAAGCCTTCAATCGGGTTGTCTTTGTTAACATAAACCGCCAAAGCGTCGATTGCGACGGCAACAGGCGTTGGCTTGTAGCCCCACTTCTGTTCAAATGCGGTCTCTTCTTTGTCCTTCATTTTGCGGCTCATTGGGCCAACGTTTGAAGTCCCTTCAGTCAAAGCCGGTGGAGCAGTAGAAGAACCTGCTGCCTGGATCTGGATGTTGACGTTTGGATAGTTGCGTTTGAACTCTTCAGCCCACAAAGTCATCAGGTTAGCCAAAGTATCCGAACCGACAGAGTTCAGGTTACCGGAAATACCCGCTACTTTTTCATATGAAGGAAGAGCTGCATCAACAGCTGAATAAGCTGTCTGAGAAGCAAAAGCCGTTGCCAGGCCCATTGCTAAAAGAAGTTGACGTTTCATCAAGTGTATTCTCCGAAAAAACAATGAAAAATTAAAACCTACGGAGCAGATTATAGGCAGCCTTAATAACAGTATTTTTAAGGAAATGTGACAAGTGTGTGACACCGAACACAAAAGCGCCTAAAATAAGCCGGCCTGCTCAGATTAACCAAAAGTTGGCCTGGACAAAGATCGCAAGCGGCCCGTTTAAACAGAGCAAACCGGCTGACGATTGACCCCAAAAGAGATGCAAATATGGAGTTTCGTGACCTAAACGACATCGAACACGCCACCCAGCGCAGCCGCAAAGAGATGTTCCGCTTCGGAACCGCCCTGCTGTTCATTATTATCATTATGCTATTCACCGCCAATCTGCAAACCGGCACCGGCGTGGTCAGTATTGAACTGGTGATCGCCGCAATGATCGGCGGCTATATGGCTTTGAATATCGGCGCCAACGACGTCGCCAACAACGTCGGTCCAGCCGTCGGCTCCAAAGCCCTGACCCTGACCGGGGCGATTATTATCGTCGCCATTTTTGAATCGGCCGGCGCGCTGATTGCCGGCGGGGATGTTGTCAGCACCATCAGCAAAGGCATTATCAACCCTACCAATATCGGAGACAGCGAAACCTTTATCTGGCTGATGATTGCCGCGTTGCTGGCCGGTGCGCTGTGGCTCAACGTGGCCACCGCGCTGGGCGCGCCGGTATCGACCACCCACTCAATCGTCGGCGGAGTTCTGGGCGCGGGCATTGCCGCCGCAGGCTGGGAAATTGCCAACTGGGACAAGATGGGGTCCATTGCGGCCAGCTGGGTCATCTCGCCGGTCATCGGCGGTTTGATCGCGGCACTGTTCCTGATGTGGATCAAGCGCAGCATCACCTACAAAGACGACATGCTCGTCGCCTCCAAAAAGATGCTGCCGCTGCTGATTGCCCTGATGGCCTGGGCCTTCTCGACCTATCTGATTATGAAAGGGCTTAAACACATCTGGAAAGCCTCGTTTATCGAAGCCCTGCTAATCGGCCTGGCATTTGGTGTTGTGATCTACCTGATTGTCAAACCGTTGATTTCGCGCCAGGCGGCCGGATTGCAAAACGGTAAGGCCGGCGTTAATGCATTGTTTACCATTCCGTTGATTTTCGCCGCGGCGCTGTTGAGTTTCGCGCACGGCGCCAACGACGTTGCCAACGCGGTCGGTCCGCTGGCGGCGATTAACGACGCCATTCACACGCACGGCATTTCCACTAAAGCCAAAATCCCGTTATGGGTGATGCTGATCGGTGCCGTCGGTATCAGCTTGGGCTTGCTGTTGTTCGGTCCTAAACTGATCCGTACCGTCGGTAGCGAAATCACCGAGCTGGATCAGATGCGCGCCTACTCCATCGCCATGGCGGCGGCGATTACGGTCATTGTCGCTTCGCAACTGGGGCTGCCGGTCAGCTCGACCCATATCGCCGTGGGCGGTGTCTTCGGGGTGGGCTTTCTACGCGAATATCTGAAACGCAACTATGCTAAAACGTTACAAGAGATTAAAGACCATCACCACGGTCAGGATCAGGCTGAATTCGAGCGTTTTGTGAAGAAGTTCGAGAAGGCCTCGCTGATTGAGAAGAAAGCCATGCTGGCGCAACTTAAGGCCAAACAGGCGGAAGTGGAACTGAGCAAGAAAGAGCGCAAAACCCTGAACAGGGTTTACCAGAAAGAGCTGGTCAAGCGTTCCGCCTTCCTGAAAATCGTGGCGGCCTGGGTCATTACCGTGCCGGCCTCCGCATTGATGGCGGCGATTATCTACTTCACCATTCGCGGGATGATGCTGCCTTAAAGCATTAACATGCTGGCAAAATAAAAGGGGCTTGAAGCCCCTTTTATTTTGCCCATTAGTTTAGGAAGCTCTGATTAAATCAGAGGTTCCCTAGCTTTACTCATTTGCCGCTTCACTGACCTGCACCCTTTGCAACGGAAAATCGCAGCGGAAGGTCGAACCCTTGCCGATCAGACTGTCCACATGCAGCTTGGCGTTATAGCGCTCCAGAATATGCTTGACAATCGCCAGGCCCAGACCGGTACCGCCGGTGGCGCGCGACCGCGCGGTATCGACACGATAGAAACGTTCCGTCAAACGCGGAATGTGCTCTCTGGCAATACCGATGCCGGTATCCGTCACCGCAAAGTGGGCGCCTTTGGCGTCATGATACCAACGCACACTGATTTTGCCGCCGGCTGGCGTATAGCGCACCGCATTGGAGACCAGATTCATAAACACGCTTTTCAGCGGTTCGGGATGCCCTTTGATCAACAGGGTATCGTCCACGGCGAACTCGAAATCATGCTGCCCCTGACTGAGCTGTTCGGCTTCGGTA
The DNA here is from genome assembly GCA_014763835.1 of Thiotrichales bacterium. Classification (GTDB taxonomy): domain Bacteria; phylum Pseudomonadota; class Gammaproteobacteria; order Thiomicrospirales; family Thiomicrospiraceae; genus Thiomicrorhabdus. The sequence continues at coordinate 11,876 of JACXUQ010000011.1, read as the reverse complement.
TGCAGCTTCTTCAGGATGCCCGGCACATCCACCATGACCTCTTTGGCGGTGATGGTTTCCGACTCCATCTTCGACAAGGTCAGCAAATCCTCAAGAATGGCCTGCATGCGTTCGGATTGGTTCTCCATATTCTGCAAGGCCGGCAACCACATATCCTGATGCGGGCCGGGGGTATCGATCATCGCCTCCAGATAGCCTTTGAGCACCGTAAGCGGCGTGCGCAACTCGTGCGACGCATTGGCGATAAAGTCGCGGCGAATCTGCGCCATATTGTAGAGATCGGTAATATCCCTGACGATTAGCAGTTTATGGTTATCGAAATAGGGAATGATCTTGATGCGGAACGTGCGCTGCACGCCTTGCAACGAGTGGATCGTCAAAGACTTCTGATAGGATTGCGCTTTGAGGTATTCAATAAACTGCGGCTGACGGATCAGGCCTTCGATCTTGCGCCCCACGTCCTGGCGGCGCAGTTCGAGGATCTTTTCGGAGGTGGCGTTAAACCATTCGATATGATTCTGCTGATCCAACGACACAATCGCATCCGGAATCAACATGGAGGCGGCCTTGAACTGCTCCGATTTATAAAACTGCAGGTCGGCGTGTTTTTCCAGCGCACGCTGCTTGCGCGACACCAGATAGGTCAGTTCGCTCCACAAGCCTGAAGCCGGCGGAAAAGCCGCTTGAGTACCGCCCTCCATCCATTTTTCGAACTTGCGCATGCTCCACAACTGGCGCGCAATATAGAAAAGCAGATAAAAGACAAAGCCTTCTATCCACCAGTCGGTCAGCCAGCAAAAAAACAGCAGCGCCCACAGCGTGGTGACAATCCACGTCAGTTCCCGCTTGACCCCGCTGGAAAACACCTTCAGGCCTCAATCACCGAGAAACGGTAACCGGAACCCCGAATGGTTTGAATATAGTCGGCCACACCGGCCGGCTCGAGAATCTTGCGCAAACGGCGGATATGTACATCCACGGTGCGCTCTTCCACCACCACATTTTCGCCCCAGACATAGTCTAACAGCTGCATGCGCGAATAGACGCGGTTGGGATGCGTCATAAAGAAATGGATCAACTTGAATTCGGTCGGCCCGAGTTTGATCTCTTCGTTATTCACACTGAAACGGTGGCTGCTCAGATCCAACGCCATTTTACCGGCCTGCAAGCGCTCCTCCCCGCCGTGCTCCACATCCTGGCGGCGCAATAACGCTTTGATGCGCGCCACCAACGCGCGTGGCGAGAAAGGCTTGACCACATAGTCATCCGCACCGGCCTCGAAACCCTGCACCTGATCATCTTCTTCGCACTTGGCGGTGAGCATGATGATCGGAATGGTGCGGGTTTTGTCTTGCTGGCGGATGCGCTGCGCCAACGAAACGCCGCTGACGCCCGGCAACATCCAGTCCAGCAGAATCAGATCCGGCATCGCCTCGTTGGCCACCTGCCAGCCTTGCTCGGCATTGGGGGCTTCCAACACGCTAAAGTCGGCCGAACTCAAGGTGAATTTGAGCATATCGCGGATGGCCGCTTCGTCTTCGACAATCAAAATGGTCTGTTTACTCATAAACTCGGGTCGCCTGTGGCTTTGCAATTAACACCCTATTTTAGGTTGTTTAGGAACTCCGTCAACTTCTGCGGATCGATATTGCGAATATCGCGCCCTTCAACCAGATAAACCACGCTTTCGGCGATATTGGCGGCGTGATCGGTGACGCGTTCGCTGGCTTTCAATGCATAGACCATCTCCAACAGGCATTCCGGATTGATCTGTGCGACGTGGAAACCGTCCACCACTTTAGCAATCGCCACCTTAAGCAGCTGGTCCATACGCTCCTCTTCATCCAGAATCTGGATGACTTCAGACAAGTCCAGACGGGCAAAGGCATTCAATACCTGTTTCAACATCGCATTGGCGGTATTGGAAATTTCAAGCAATTCGGCATAACCCGGCAAATCCGGACAGGCCACCCCTTTGTCGGACAATTTGACCACCAATTTCGCGGTTTTGGTGACTTCGTCGCCCATGCGTTCCAAGTCCACCGCAATACGAATCGCCATAATAATCAGACGCAGATCCGATGCGGTCGGCTGCTGGCGTGCCAGTACGCTGGCGCACAAGCGGTCAATCTCCACCTCTTCTTTGTTAATCAGGCGGTCGATGACCAGCACCTCTTTGGCCATTTCCACATCGCCGTTCGAGAGGGCCTTGACCGCATTTTCCAGCTGGCGTTCAACCAGACCGCCCATCTCCAAAACCAGATTAAAGAGATCTTCCAGGTTACGGTTAAGCTGTTCTGAAATGTGTGTTTTAAATTCCGTTCTTTCCATGACTCACTCCTTGGCTTAGCCGTAACGTCCGGTAATGTAATCTTCTGTACGCTTCATTTGCGGATTGGTGAAGAGCGTATCGGTATCGGTGTACTCAATCAGCTCGCCCATATACATAAAGGCCGTGTAGTCGGAAACGCGCGCCGCCTGCTGCATATTGTGGGTAACAATCAGAATCGTAAATTCCTTTTTCAATTCAAAGATCAACTCTTCAATCGCCAGCGTGGAGATCGGATCCAGTGCCGAAGTCGGTTCGTCCAACAACAGCACTTCCGGCTTGATGGCGATGGCACGCGCAATACAAAGACGCTGCTGCTGGCCGCCGGACATACCAAGAGCGTTTTCGTTCAGACGGTCTTTAACCTCATCCCACAAACCTGCACCTTTCAATGCCCACTCCACGGTTTCGTCCAGAACGGCTTTGTCGTTGATACCTTGCAGACGCAAGCCGTAAGCCACGTTCTCGTAAATCGATTTCGGAAACGGGTTGGGCTTCTGGAACACCATCCCTACGCGGCGGCGCAGCGAGGCCACGTTCATCTCTTTGGCATACATATCATCGCCATGCAAGGTCATACAGCCTTCCACATTGACGATATCGATCAAGTCGTTCATACGGTTGAAACAACGCAGCAAGGTCGACTTGCCGCACCCGGAAGGGCCGATAAAGGCAGTCACGCGGTTTTCAGGCACGACCATATTGATGCTTTTCAATGCTTGCTTGGAGCCGTAATACAGATTCCAATCCTTGACCTCGATGGCGACCTTCTCATCTGCCAATGACAGACCTCGAATGTCGCGATCCAATGCCACACTGATATTTTGTTCACTCATCTCTCTATTCCTCTCTGACCCGGCCTGTTGAGTTTTTGGCCGGGTTAAAAATTCGTTATTTCTTCGAAGCCAAACCTAATAATTAATGATCCAGCGACTTATATTTTTCGCGCAGGCGGTTACGGATGGTAATCGCCCCCAGATTCAATCCGAGGATAATCAGCACCAGCAACAGCGAGGTGGCATACACCAGCGGCTGCGAGGCTTCCACGTTAGGGCTTTGGAAACCGACATCGTAAATATGGAAACCCAGGTGCATGAACTTGCGGTCCAGATGGACAAACGGCGCCACCATATCCAGCGGCAGTTCAGGCGCCAATTTGACCACACCCACCAGCATCAAAGGCGCCACCTCGCCCGCCGCGCGGGCAATCGCCAGAATCAGACCGGTCATAATCGCCGGCATGGTCATCGGTAAAACAATACGCATAATGGTTTCGGACTTGGTCGCCCCCAAGGCCAACCCGCCTTCACGCAGGGCACGCGGCACGCGCGACAAACCTTCCTGGGTAGAAACAATCACCACCGGCAAGGTCAGCAGCGCCATCGTCAAAGATGCCCACAAAAGCCCCGGCGTACCAAACGTCGGGCTTGGCAAGGCGTAACTATAAAACAGCTCGTCGATCGACGACCCCAGAATATAGACAAAGAAGCCCAGACCGAAGATACCGAAGACAATCGAAGGCACCCCCGCCAGGTTATTGATGGAAATGCGCACCATGCGCAGCAACACACCTTCTTTAGCATACTCGCTCATATAAATCGCAGCGATCACACCCATCGGCGTCACAAAAATCGCCATCAGCATCACCATCGTCACCGTACCGATAATCGCCGGGAAAACCCCGCCTTCGGTATTGGCTTCGCGCGGTTCGTCCCGCAGGAACTTGCCGATGTTGCTAAGGAAGAAACCGATCGACTCCGCCGTCGTCATGTTATTAGGCTGCCAGAAGCTGACGATTTTATTGACCGGCACGTTCAAAGTACGCTCACCGGCAATACGCAGCGTTACCTCGCCCATAGACTGCGCCTGCTTATAGAGCACCTGAACTTCTTGATGCAGGGTATCAAACTCCTTTTGCAGTTCGGCACCTTCCGCTGCCAGACGCGCTTCGGCTTGGGCGTCGAAATCGTTATGAGCGCGCAAGCGTTTCTCTTCTAGGCGCAGCCCCTCAATTTTGTAGTTGATCGCACCGATTTCGATTTTTTCCAGTTGGTGAATCTGGTTATGCAGTGCCACGCCCTTTTCAACCTGCTCGGCCAATACCTCCAAGGCTTTGTAAGGGTTGGATTCAACCTGACCGTTGACCTTGACCGACTCGACATGACCGTAAACATTGCCGTATTCGTAACGCTCGATGACCACCACATCTTTTTCCAGACGCTCGACATCGCCCACAATGTCTTCACTGCTGACCCAGCGGAAATCAATGCCGTAGACATCGCGGTTGCCGACCTTAAACAAGTATTGTGGTACTTCCCGGCTGCCATGCGGCGCCGTTTTGTCCTCTACCTGCTTCATCTTGGTGTCGTGCAATTCACCGACAATCACTTCTTGCTGCCCGCCTTGATGCTGTACTTCGATGTGATACACGGCATGCGGCCAGAAGTGAATCAACCCTTTCCAGGCAATCATGCCCAATAGGCCAAACACCAGCACCACGCTGATGCTGACAGTTGAGGCGCTGAACCAGATCCAATGCTCGCCTTTTTTAAACCACTCTTTCACGATGAAACTCCTTACCAGCGAACTTATAGTGAACCGTATTTGCGGCGCATACGTTGACGCACCACTTCGGCCAGGGTGTTAAACACAAAGGTGAAGATAAACAGCACCAGACCCGACAGGAACAAGACGCGGTAGTGTGAACTGTCCACCGCCGCTTCCGGCATCTCCACCGCCAGGTTGGCCGCCAGCGTGCGCATCCCTTCAAACAGATTGGTTTCCATCAGCGGCGTGTTTCCGGAGGCCATCAACACAATCATGGTTTCACCGACACCGCGCCCGAAACCGAGCATAATCGCCGAGAAAATCCCCGGACTCGCCGTCGGCAGTACCACACCCACCAGTGTCTGCCAGCCGCTGGCACCCAATGCCAAAGAACCGTTGACCAGGTAGCTGGGGACGTTATAGATGGCATCTTCGGTAACCGAGAAGATGGTCGGAATCAGGGCAAAGCCCATCGCAAAACCGATGACCATGGCGTTACGCTGATCGAAATCGATACCGGCACTGTAAGTCAGCCAATGACGCATATCGCCGTCAAAGAAAGTGTTCTCCAACGGATCGCTCATCTGCAATGCCAGCCAGCCCAGAACAATCACCACCGGAATCATCAGGATGGCGCGCTTGCCGACCGGCACCAGCAAACGGATTTTTTCCGGTAAATAGGCCCACATCAGACCGAAAGCCACAATGCCCAATGGAACCACAATCAGCAACGAGAAGAATCCCGGCAAGTGCGCTTCCATATAAGGCGCCAACCACAATCCCGCCAGAAAACCGAGAATAACCGTCGGCAAAGCCTCAATCAGTTCGACCGAAGGCTTGATCCACTGGCGTGTCTGCTTATCCATAAAAAACGCGGTAAAAATGGCCGCCAACACCGCGATCGGCACCGCAAACAACATCGAATAGAGGGCCGCCTTCAAGGTACCGAAGGTCAGCGGCGTCATGGAAAACTTGGGTTCAAAGTCGGAACTGGCAGAAGAAGACTGCCACACATAATCCGGCTCGCTGTAACCCTCGTACCAGACCTTGCCCCACAGACTCGAGACCGACACGTCCGGATGATGGTTTTTAATCTGGTAATGCACCAGCTTGCCATCGGCGGTTTCCACCAGCGCGCCGTCGGCACGGCTCGCCAAGGTGACAAACACTGCTGGCTGCTCGCTGACCTGGCTTTCGTTCAAATGACGCTCCGCAGTGGAGTGAAACAGATTGAACGCGCCGGCGTTATCCGTTGTCGCAAAGCCTTTACGCCCCTTTTCGATGGCGATAGCGCTGATCGGGGCTTCACCTACTTTGAAGCTACGAATCGATTGCAACGCAAATTCATTATGCTGGTTGCGCACCGGAAACCACTGGTACACCATCCCCTTGTCGCTCCCCAGCATCAAAGAATAGTCTCCCAACAGAAAACGCGCAACGGTCAGGTGCTCGCCGGCCGGCAACAGGTTCAGATGCTGTACCAAACGCGGGTTTTCCAGATCACTCAGGTCAAAGTAATCGGCCACCCCAGATTGACCAACAAGATAAAGGTTACGCATGCTGCCGTCCAGCAACAGCCAGTCGACGTGGCCGTTGGCATTGACACTGCTGGAATAACCCTCTTCCAAAATCAAACTGTCCGACAGCATCGACTCGATTTTGCCGAACTGTTTCACTTTCAGCTGTTTGGAGCCCGCTTCCTGGTAAACGAACACAATATCCGATTGGTTCTGTTTTACCGCCAGTTTATCAATCCGGTTGCTTGCCAATGAAATAGCGTCCTCACCAAACGGAAATTCGATCTTGGGCGTGATGGTACGCACGTCGTTTGGATAGGAGACGCTGTAACCGTATTTAGCCAGCAGCACCCCGCCGCTACTCAATCCAAACGCCAGCAAATTGTCCGCTTCGGACACCACGGTAAAAGCGCTAATGCTTTCGCCGTTCAACGGCAAGCTGCCGGCCGAAATCTGCTGACCGTCCGCCACCTTGAAACCAAACATCTCGCCGCTTTCGGTGAAACGCAGCGCGGTTTCCTGATATTCATCCATACCGTAATAAAGTGTGTGCTGATCGCTGCCGCCTGGCACGGCAAACTCCGATTTTTTGTCCACGCTGGCGGGTATAAATAACGGCAACACGACATACAGCAAGAAGAACATAATCAGCAGAACGGCCATAATCACGCCGACGCCGCCGATACTGATCCCAAAAGCAGAAACTGAATCCTTGAGGTTGCGTCGTTTCACGCGACGCTCAAACTCCGGCCCTTTCAGCGCTTGTTCGAGCGCCTGCTGTGTTTGACTATTCATAAAATTTAGACCTGTAATAATCGAATGGGGTATGGTTAAAATATAAAATTAGCGCTAATATACTTGGCTAATATGACAAACAGATTGCAATGCGCCATCAATCTGTAAAAAATGCGATTGGATCGAATTCGGAGCCTGAAACAGAGCGCTCCGCGACGGATCGAGAGTTACTGAAAATGCACCAAAAAAAAACCGCAGCACCATAAAAGGTCACAATCTGCCTGTTTTTTAGCATTAATATCCACCTAATTCTTTCCGTTTATACTTTCAAATCAACCACTTGAAATATAAATAAGAAAAATTGGATTTTTGGCACGGTTCAAGCTAATATCCACAACGTTTATTTTAAATAACCCTCCTACAAAGGACACAGCAATATGCCACAAGCGATCTTAGATTTAATCAAAGAAAACGATGTGAAATGGGTTGACCTGCGTTTCACCGACACAATCGGTAAAGAACAGCACGTAACCATTCCTGCGTCAAAAGTTGACGAAGATTTCTTTACTGACGGCCAATCTTTCGACGGTTCTTCAGTCCGCGGCTGGAAAGGTATCCACAACTCTGACATGGTTCTGATGCCACAAACTGACGGCTATGTAATGGATCCTTTCACTAACGACCCTACTCTGATTATCCGTTGTATGATCGTTGAACCTTCCACTATGGAAGCTTACGAAAAAGATCCTCGTGGTATCGCAAAACGCGCTGAAGCTTACCTGAAATCTACTGGCGTAGCTGACTCTGCATTCTTCGGTCCAGAACCAGAATTCTTTATTTTCGACGACGTTCGCTGGGGTGCGGACATGACCGGTTGTTTCGTCAAGATCGACTCTAACGAAGCCGCTTGGAACTCTGAAAAAGTATTTGAAGGCGGTAACATGGGTCACCGTCCAAAAGTTAAAGGCGGTTACTTCCCGGTTCCTCCAGTTGACCAATTGCATGAAGTGCGCGCTGACATCTGCGCTATGGCTGAAGCAATGGGCCTGAAACTGGAAGCGCACCACCACGAAGTGGCAAACGGCGGCCAGTGTGAATTGGCGGTTGCAGGTAACACTTTGACAGCTAAAGCTGACGAAGTACAAATCCTGAAGTATGCGGTTCATAACACGTGTCAGGCACTGGGCAAAACAGCTACGTTCATGGCTAAGCCAATCGTGGGTGACAACGGTTCTGGTATGCACATCAACCAGTCTTTGTCTAAAAACGGCAAAAACATTTTCGCCGGTGACGTGTACTCAGGTCTTTCACAAGAAGCTATCTGGTACATCGGCGGTTTGATGAAGCACGCTCGTGCATTGAACGCTTTCACTAACCCAGGTACCAACTCTTACAAGCGTTTGGTTCCAGGTTTCGAAGCACCAATCCTGCTAGCTTACTCTGGTAAAAACCGTTCAGCTTCTATCCGTATCCCATACGCTCCTTCTGAGCGTGCGCGTCGCGTAGAACTGCGTTTCCCAGACCCAACTGCAAACCCATACCTGGCGTTTGCTGCCTCTTTGATGGCAGGTCTAGACGGTATCCTGAACAAGATCGATCCAGGCGCGCCTGCTGAAAAAGACTTGTACGACCTGGAGCCGGAAGAAGAAGCGACTTTCAACACAGTGTGTTCTTCTTTGGATCAAGCCTTGGAAGCTTTGGATGCTGACCGCGAATTCCTGAAAATGGGCGGCGTATTCACTGATGAAGTGATCGATGCTTACATCAAGCTGAAAATGGAAGACGTAACTCGTTTCCGTGCTACTACGCACCTTTCAAGCGCCCATCAACAGCTGCCAAACCGCCTTGACCGCTTCACGCTGCGGCACATAACAACTACTTTCCACCAACGGCTTCTGATTCTGCAAGGCCACGCGATGATATTTGGAGCGGTAGGTTTTATAGGCATCCACCAGCTGCGCCACCTGTTCAGGGCTCAGCAATCCGGCCTGCTCAATCGCCTCCAGCATACGGATATTGTCGCTATAAACCGCCAACTCCGGATGCTGCTGCGAAAACGCCAAAACCAGATACTGCACCATAAACTCGATATCGACAATGCCGCCCTCACCGTGCTTCAAATCAAACACTTCGGCAGTGGACTTGTCCAGGGAATCGCGCATTTTCTGACGCATCTCCACCACTTCTTCGCGCACCTTGTTCGCATCGCGCGACCGGCACAGGAATCCGCGACGGAAATCATCAAACGCCGCCCGGCTTTGAGCGTCCCCCACTACGGCACGCGCGCGGATAAACGCCTGATGCTCCCAGTTCCACGCCTTGTTTTCGATATAGGCCTTATAGGCTTCGAAGTCGACCACCATCAATCCCGACGCGCCGTTGGGACGCAAACGGGTGTCGATCTCGTACAACACGCCCGCCGGCATCAAGGTCGTAACCAACGATATGACTTTCTGCCCCATGCGCACAAAATAGAGCGAATTTTCGAGTTCGCGGCCGCTGTCGCTTTTGGCTAAATCACTCGGACTGACACCTTCGTACAGCATCACCACATCCAGATCGGAACCGTAACCCAATTCAATGCCGCCGAGCTTGCCGTAACCCAGCACCAGAAACGGATTACGTACCTGCTCGACTGACAGACCACCCGGCAGACCGCTGCGACGCTGCATAAAACGCCACGCAAACTCCACCACGCCATTCAGGGTCGCCTCGGCAATCCATGTCAGATAATCGCTCACCTTCATAATCGGCACACTACCGGTCACATCGGCGGCCGCCACCTTAAAGACCTGCGCATGGCGCCATTGACGGATCTGCTCCATAAACTGCTCCTCGTCCTCGCCCACCTCGTGCAACAGATGCAAAATCTCCCGGTTCAGCGCCTCCAATTGCAACGGCGCATAGAGCGAGCGTTCATCCAGCAACTGATCCATCAACGCCGGATAACGCGCCAGCATATCGGCCAACCAAGGACTGACGTGACACAACTCCACCAGATGCTTCAAGGCGACTGGATTCTCTTTCAGCAACACCAGGTAGACACTGCGCTGAACCACGCTCTCCACCACCTTAAGCACGCGCTGCAAGGTTTCAGGCACAAAATTCTGCGGCAACAAGCGTTGCAACAGAAGCGGCATAAACGCATTCAAGCGCTCTACGCCATCCTTACTTAAGCGCCCCACCGCGCGCGACTCTTTAAAATCGCGCATCAGCTTCAAAAACACCTCCGCCTGCTCGATCTCCAGGCCGTGCAAATCCTCTTCGGTCTGCAAGGCGCTTAGCCAGATATTGCTGAAAGACTGAACCTCCTGCGTCGCCGCTTCCTGCGCAAAGACCGCATTGAATTGCGCCTGCACAAAATCACGATAACGGTTCAACTCAACCATAAAGGCCGCATAATCGGCAAACCCCATCGATTCGGCCAAAGCCTGCTGCTGTTCAGCCTGCGTCGGCAACGCATGGGTCTGCTGATCCATCCACATCTGCAAACGGTTTTCGGCGCGGCGCAGGAAGATATAAGCGGCGCGCAAGCCATCATGCGCCTCCTGATCGATATAGTCGCGCTCCAGCAATAAAGCCAAAGTCGGCAGCAACGAACGCCCCTGCAAAGCTTTGTCGCGCCCGCCGTGAACCAATTGAAACGCCTGCACAATAAATTCGATTTCACGAATGCCGCCCGGCCCGAGCTTGACGTTTTCCTGCATGCCTTTTTTGGCGACCTCTGCCGCAATCATCTGCTTGAGTTCGCGCAGCGATTCCATCGCACTGAAATCGACATAACGGCGGAACACAAACGGCCGCAAAATACTGAAAAGGTATTCCGCCTCGCGCTTGTCGCCGGCGATCGCGCGCGCCTTGACCAAGGCATAACGCTCCCAGGCGCGGCCGTGTACTTCATAATAGTGCTCGATTCCGGCAAAACTCACCGCCAAAGGCCCGGCATCGCCGAATGGACGCAAGCGCATATCCACCCGGTACACAAAACCGTCTTCGGTCATCTCCACCAACGATTTATTAAGCGCCTGCCCCAAACGGATAAAAAACTGATCGTTACTGGTCGTTCTGGCCGCCCCCTGGGTTTCGCCGCCTTCAGGGAAGACAAAAATCAGATCGATGTCGGAGGAGAAATTAAGCTCCTGGCCACCCAGCTTGCCCATCCCGAGCACAATCATCTTCTGCGGCTCGCCCGATTCATTGCCGATCGGCGTGCCGTAACGCTCGCAATGTCTTTCATAGTGCCAATCGAGCGCACTCGCCACCAAAGCATCGGCCAAGTCCGACACCTCGCGGATCGACTCCTCCAATTCCGCCAACCCTTTCAGATCGCGAATGGCAATACGCGCCATCAATTTATTACGCTGCTGGCGCAAATGACGCTTCAGCTCGTTTTCATCCGCCGACGCGCGCACCCGCTCGTAAACCTCACGATAAAGCTGCCCCGGTGCATTTTGTGTTTTCCAAAAAGTCTCATCCAATACTTCAGGGTAGCGTCGCGCCATATTCTCCACAAAACGACTCCACAACTGCACCTGTTCAAGACTATAGCCCATTGCCTCTCCTTAACTTAATTGACGCCGCTATGCCTGCGGGTAACTGCAATATCTTCAATTGAATGTAGCATGAAACCGCCCTGACAGCGGCCTTTAAATAGCGCTAAAAGGCGTTTTCATTCAGAAATTTGATATAAGAGAGCTTTGCACGAGATGGCTACACGAATAAAAATGGTTAAAAATAGCCTGATTTTT
>JACXUQ010000173.1 GCA_014763835.1 Thiotrichales bacterium | reverse complement strand
ATCGTCTTCTGAATCCATCTCCACTTCGGCGATAATCAGCCCGGCATTGTCTCCCTGGAATTCATCAATCTCCCAGATATGGTTGCCGTAGCGCACCAGATAACGTACCTTTTCGATCACCGGGCCCACCGTCAGGGTTTTAAGGATTTTTTGCGCCTCCTGCATCGGGATCACAAACTCGTATTCATCGCGACTCAGTCCAATTTCCAAACTTTTGATGTTTAGGTTCGCCTTATCGCCTTCAATACGCACCCTCACCGAACTCTTGGAGGTGGCATCCTGGATATCGTTAAGATAACCCTGCGCAAAATGCGTGCTTTTAAACGCCAGCGCTTTCCAATCCTGACCTTTGACCAAAAACTTACGTTCTATTTCTCTTGCCATGTTCACTATCCGTCGTGTTTCAGCTGTAAACACCCGTTGATAAATAACGGTCACCGCGATCGCAAACGATCGTTACAATCACCGCATTCTCCACCTCTTGCGCCACCTGCAAGGCAGCGGCCATCGCCCCGCCCGAGGAAACACCGGCAAAAATCCCTTCAATTTTAGCCAGGTCGCGCATCGTCTGTTCTGCGCGTTGCTGCCCCATGTCGATAATACGGTCCACCCGCGTCGACTCGTAGATTTTGGGCATATATTCCGCCGGCCAGCGGCGTATACCGGGAATGGCCGCCCCTTCTTCAGGTTGAACGCCGACGATCTGAACATTGGAGTTCTGTTCTTTCAGATACATCGAGGTCCCCATAATAGTGCCCGTTGTGCCCATCGCACTGACAAAATGGGTGATTTTGCCGTGGGTGTCACGCCAGATTTCCGGGCCAGTGGAGTGATAGTGTGACAATGGATTATCGGGATTGGAGAACTGATCCAGCACAATGCCTTCGCCGTTGGCCTGCATGGCCAGCGCCAGGTCGCGCGCGCCTTCCATGCCCTGTTGCTGGGTAACGGTAATGAGTTCAGCGCCGTAAGCCGCCATGGAGGCTTTGCGTTCCATGCTCATATTGTCGGGCATAATCAGCTTCATCTTATAGCCCATCAGCGCCGCCGCCATCGCCAACGCAATACCGGTATTGCCGCTGGTGGCCTCAATCAAGGTATCGCCGGGCTTGATATCGCCGCGCTGTTGCGCCTGTTTGATCATATTGATGGCTGGACGATCCTTGACCGAACCGGCCGGATTATTGCCTTCCAGCTTCGCCAGCACCACACTGTTGGTATCCGGATTGACCATACGCTGCAATTTGACTAAAGGCGTATTGCCGACAAAGTCCATTAAGGTTGGAAAATTCATCATGTTGAAATCTTTTCTCGATTGTTTACCATCCGCTTACCATCAGCCTAGGTCGATCACCAGCAACAACGCCAGTGTCAGCGGTAACAGGAGGTTTATTATGACATTCATGCCCAAAGCCGGCGCAAGTTTCTGCGTGTTTTGTCTATGTTGGCTGACTATTTTCACCATTTTAAATGCCAACGGCAACCACAACAAAGCGGCCAGCAATGCTAAAGACAAACCGGAAAACAACGCCAATGCCGTGACCAGCATAAATGCCAGCACATAAAACAGTACAAACACGCCGGCGGCGGCATTCGGTCCCAAATGCAACAGCAGGTTATGGCGCCCCACCTGCTTGTCGGCCTCCTGATCGGGAAACTGGTTCAATAACAGCAGGTTATTCACCAATAAAAACGGAATCAGCGAAACCAAGACAGCAAGCCAACTCACCTCGCCCAGCCAGACATAATAGGTTCCCAAAACCATCACCGGCCCAAATCCGAGTCCGGGGGCAATCAAACACAGCCACGGCCAGCGCGTAATCAACGGCGTATAAGCAACGACCAGTAAAATCCCGACGATTCCAAGCGGCAACAGCAGCCAACCTTTCAGCCAAATCAGCCATGCGCCCAATAATACGGTGCCGGCCAAGGCCAGCCAACCGGTAAGACCCACCCATTTTGCCATGTCTGGATGGGACGGCAAGGCGCCGCTGCCGCCGCTGAACGGCGTTTTAGCAGTCAATAAATCCAGCCCTGATTTAAAATCGTGATACTCGTTAAGCAGATTGACGCTGGCGTGCGCCAATAGAGCCGCTGCCAGCAACACTGTCAGCAGCGCGGGATCAAACACAAACGCGGCGCTTTCATGCCCTTGATGATAAGCCAGCGCCGTGCCCAACAGCACCATCACCATGCTCAAGAGCAGAAACGGCGGCCGGCTACTGCGAATAAGGGTTTTCCAGCAAAAAGTAGGCAAAGAAGAAGGCGTGACTGTCTGTTCCATCAATATCCAATGTGTTTAAAAGCGCAAAATTTATTCATTCAAATAACCATCCAAACGTTTAAACCACCCCGTCAACCAGCGTGATTCGGCCCTATCCGCCGGCGCCAGATCAACTCGCGTTTGCAGCCGTTGTTTGGCACTTTTCACAAAGCCTTGCAACAGCAAAACATTGTCGAGCTGGTTAAAAAGCGCGGCGGGCATGTGTTGCAAAACCTCTATCAACCCCCAGCCGACTTCTTGATACTGCTCCTTATCATTGCCGCCTATCCCCTTGAAATTAAAGTAATCAATTGCTGCAAAAGTGCCTGCTTTAAATTGCATAAGCCGGGACATTTTCTGAGACAATTGTTGTTTCTCAGTTTCAGGTCTATTTTGCAACGCATGCTGCCAGCGATTGTGAAAACTTTGCACAACAAACACGGCTTGTTCCCTGCGTGTATTGGCAAGCCATTCTCGCAGAACCGCCATCTCTTCGCTTGACCCGGCCTGTTCAAATTGCGTTTTGCTTTGCCAGGGCGCATCAAAGGGGATTTGCTTCTGAATACTCTGCAACCAATAGGCTGCCAACCAAGCAGGCGGCGTGGAGATTTCGCTTAAAAAAGCAAACAAGCCGGGAAAGGTTTCCTCAAAGGGCGCTTCAACACCTTTGGGAAACCAGATGAAATGCCCAATGCCAAACGACGGAAAATCTTCACCCTTACCCCAATGCGTCAAATAACGGGGTTGTCCGGCACACTCGTTTTGGTAGATGCGCTCGCCAATCCACGCATAATCCTGTTGCGTCAGCGTGGGTAATGCATCTGCAGCCTTTGCCTGCAGCGAAACAGACAGGCAAAGAATCAAACAACCACTCAACAGGCCGGCTTGAACATAACGTTTTAAAACGCGTTTAATCACGATTTGTCAGTTTGCAGGCAAAATGCCCGTCGAGTTTCTTCAGCATCATCGCATACAGATTGACCAGCCCTTCCACCACGGAATCCTGCACGCTCGGCATTGCGAGTAATACGTTAGACCAATGTGCCAATTTAGGCGTGTTGACCAGCAAATCTTCGCCAGTCAGTTGCTTAATAAAATCCAGACGCATCAACATCGGCGCATAGGCCGCATCAATCAGGTTAAAGTCGGCGCCGTTAAAATAGTCACCGCCGCTATGCGCCGCTTCCAAACGCGCCAGTTTCTGCAAAATGGCCTCGCGTTTGTCATTGCAAACTGCCTCTTCCTTGGCACTGATCATACCGTGCAACGCGCCCAGAATTTCCCCGCCAAAACTGATCCACGCGCGGTTTTTGGCTTTAATCAGCGGATCAGCCGGATGCAAACTCGGCGGCGAAATCTCGTCCACATACTCCTGAATCACCGACGACTCAAACAACACCTCCGTGCCGTCTGGGGTCATCACCTTTAGCACCGGCACCTGCCCCAACGGCGAAATGGCTTTGAACCACTCGGGAGGATTGGCCAGATCTATATAAGTAATATCAAAATCAACGTGTTTATGCTTCAACACCACCACGGCGCGCTGCACAAACGGGCAAAGTTTGAAGCTGATGAGTTCGAGTTTAGGCTGCATAATCGGTACTCTTCGGAAGTGTTATAAGAGAGCTTTGCACGAGTGGGGCGCGAAATAAAAATGAGGAAAAAATTGGCTGGTTGAGGCGGAAAACGCAGCTAATAGCTC
>JACXUQ010000172.1 GCA_014763835.1 Thiotrichales bacterium | reverse complement strand
TCAAAGGCTTCGAGGTCATCACGCAAGGTGTCGATCAATGCCAACATATCGTCCGGCATATCGGCTTTCCACTTCATGGTCTTGCCCGTTACCGGATGCGTCAGACTGAGTGCACCGGCATGTAATGCTTGGCGCTTGAATGCGCGCAGAACCTCGACAAACCCGTCCATCATGCCGCGCGGAATACGCAGACGTTCACCGTAAACCGGATCGCCAATCAGCGGAAAGCCGACAGACGACATATGCACACGGATCTGGTGGGTACGACCGGTCTCCAGTTTCACACGGATACGCGTATGCGCCCGGAAATGCTCCATTACGCGGTAGTGGCTGACCGCCGGTTTGCCGCCGTCCAAGGTACGCACGGCCATTTTTTTGCGGTCCTGAATACTGCGCCCGATCGGTTTGTCGACCGTGCCGCCCGCCAATACATGGCCGACGACAACGGCGTCGTAAATACGTTCCACCGCATGACGCTGCAACTGCTCCACCAGATGGGTCTGTGCCGGCACGGTTTTGGCCACCACCATCAGGCCGGAGGTTTCCTTGTCCAGACGATGCACAATGCCGGCGCGCGGTACTTCACGCAACTTAGGGTCATGGAACAGCAGGGCATTCATCAAGGTCTTATCGGGATTGCCTGCTCCGGGATGCACCACCAGGCCGGCCGGCTTGTTAATGACCAGAATCGCCTCGTCCTCGTAAACAATATCCAGCGGGATCTCCTGCGCTTCCAGATCCACCTCATCGTTCAGCTCGGCTTCCATGACAACCTTTTCGCCGCCCAACACGCTCTGGCGCGGTTTGGTCCACACCTGTCCGTTGACGGTGACCTTGCCCTCTTTGATCCACTGCTGGATACGGCTGCGAGAGTATTCCGGAAAGAGTTCGGAAACCACCACATCAAAGCGCTGTCCCAAGCTGGAAGTAGGAATAAATGCCTGTAAAGTTTGTGTACTCAATTGAGCCCCTTAAACGTCCTTAAAAGCCTGTACGGCCGAAAAATTGTGATACAATTTTGCTCTTATCAAAAATGCCTATTGTAACGAACTCACATGAAAAAATCGCTGTTATCCGCTGTACTCGCAGCCACTATTTCGCTGCATGGCTGCTCCTCTTTACTGAATAAATCCGACTCCGACAGAACGGTCGAGGAGTTCTACAGCAACGCCACCGAGGCCTTTTCCGAGGAAAACTGGGATACGGCGATTGAAAACTACGAAAAACTCAAAGCCTATTTCCCTTACGGAAAATATGCCGAACAGGCCTATCTCGAACTCGCGTACGCCTACTACCGTTATGACGAGCCGGAATCGGCGATTCGCGAAACCGAAGAGTTTATCAAGCTCTATCCCAAACACCCTTCTCTGGCCTATGCCTACTATCTGCGCGCCGTGGCCGCCGACTCCGTGACCAAAAGCTGGTTGGACAAATGGATTACCGATCCGGCACAGCGCGACATGGTTTCCAGCCAGCGCGCTTTCGGCTTCTATGAAGAGCTGATCCAGCGCTTCCCGGAAACCGATTACGCCACCAGCGCCAAAGAGCGTCTGGTCATTATCCGCAACCGCATGGCGCGCCATGAACTACAGGTCGCCAAATTCTACTTTGACCGCAAAGCCTATCTGGCCGCCGCCAACCGCTGCCGCAAACTCATTGAAGAGTATCCTCGCGCCGTCATCAACCTGGATGCGTTGAAGCTGATGAAAGACAGCTATCGCGCTCTGGGCATGGAACAAAACTACCTCGACACCCTCAAGGTACTGGAGTTGAACAGCCAAATCCAAGCTGAGGATCAAGCAGTACGGGAACAGGCACGTGCCGAAGAGATGGCGAAAATCAAAGCGCCAACCAAACAGGAAGAGCAAAGTTGGTGGACCAGCCTGACTTCGCTATTTGATTAAGGGTGACTGGCTATTTATTCAAGGCCAATCTCTCGCAGCACAAATTAAAAAGGCCGGAAATTTTCCGGCCTTTTTAGTTTTCAGAACATCCAAGCTTTATTCGCTGTAACGACTGGTAATCGGATAACGACGGTCACGCCCAAAAGCACGATGGGTGATTTTGATGCCCGGCGCCGCCTGACGACGTTTGTATTCGCTGCGGTCAATCATACGAATCACACGGCGTACTTCAGTCTCGTCGATTCCCATCGCGGCGATCTGCTGCGGCGTTTTGTCCTCTTTAACATACGCCTTGATAATCGTATCCAGTACATCGTATTCCGGCAAAGAGTCCTGATCCACTTGATCGGGACGCAACTCTGCCGATGGCGGACGGGTAATGACTCGCTCCGGAATCACCGCGCCCAGGCTATTGCGGTAATTCGCCAGACGGTACACTAGCGTTTTGGGTACGTCTTTCAACGGCGAAAAACCGCCGACCATATCACCGTACAACGTGGAGTAGCCGACGGCCACCTCACTTTTGTTGCTGGTCGCCACCACCATTTTGCCGGTTTTGTTGGACAACGCCATCAACAATGTGCCACGGATGCGGGCCTGCAGATTCTCCTCTGTCAAATCCGCTTCGCGCCCGGCAAACGCCGCCGCCAGCGCGGCTTCAAACGCGGCATACATCGGTTCGATTGGCATGACACTGTATTTAACGCCCATTAACTTGGCCTGCTCGGCCGCATCTTCCTGACTGATGGCGGCAGTATACCGGAACGGCATCATCACCGCCTCGACCTTGTCCGCGCCCAACGCATCGGCGGCAATCGCCAGCGTCAGCGCGGAATCGATCCCACCCGACAAGCCAAGTAGTACACCCGGAAAACCGTTTTTTTGCACGTAATCGCGCAGTCCGGTTTTCAAGGCTTCGTAAACGCGCGCTTCCGCCTCAAATAAGGCGGCTTGCTGTCCGGCTGAAACCGCAATACTTCCAGCCGCTGTTTTATGTAGCACCACCGGCGTCAACGCATCGGCGAATTCAGGCGCTTGCACCTGAACCTGACCTTGACTGTCCATCACAAACGAACCGCCGTCAAATACCAGTTCATCCTGACCGCCAACTTGGTTCACATAAATGACCGCACAACCGGCTTCGTCCACACGATGTTTGACCACACCCAGACGGTCCTGATGCTTTTCCTGAGAAAACGGTGAGGCGTTCAGATTCAGAATCACCTCAGCCCCTGCTTCCTTGGCCTGCACCGCCGGCGAAACCTTCCAGATATCTTCGCAGATCAGCACGCCAAACTTAATGCCTTTATGCTCCACCACGCAAGGCTGCTTGCCCGGCGCGAAATAACGCTGCTCGTCAAATACACTGTAATTGGGGAGATGCTGCTTGATATAACTGGCCTGAATCTGACCGTTTTCGATCCACGCCGCCATATTGAAACGCTCGCCAAGCTCATCCATCATCGGATAACCGACCACGACCACGACATCTTTTACGCTATCGCAAATATGCGTCAACGCGCTATGAATCTGCGGATAAAGGCCCTCACGCAGCAATAAATCCTCCGGTGGGTAACCGGTCAGCGTCAATTCCGGGAACACAACGATGTCCGCCCGCTGTTGCGTTTTGGCTTGCTTGGCAGCGTCAATCACCAACTGCACATTCCCGCTGATATCGCCTACCACCGGATTGATTTGCGCCATTACGACAACGACATTTTCAGACATAGTGTTTACCCGTTTATTGCGTTTAAGAACGACCTGAAGCGTTCGTAAAAAACTCAACAGGCCAGGTACGGTACGAGGGTACGGTACGATAGATACAGACTTAAGCCAGCAGCTTCGCCATGGCTGTGCCTAGATCGGCAGGCGAACGCACCACCGTTACGCCCGCTGATTCCAGCGCGGCAAACTTGGCTTCTGCCGTGCCCTTGCCACCGGAGACAATCGCCCCGGCATGGCCCATACGCTTGCCGGCCGGCGCCGTCACGCCGGCGATATAGGCGACTACAGGCTTGGTGACATTCGCTTTGATAAACGCAGCGGCATCTTCTTCGGCCTGACCGCCGATCTC
>JACXUQ010000171.1 GCA_014763835.1 Thiotrichales bacterium | reverse complement strand
CCCGTTTTTTCCGCTCCCGGAATTAGAAATTTAAGGACAACTGACATGAAACGTACATTCCAACCAAGCGTTCTGAAGCGTGCGCGTACTCACGGTTTCCGTGCTCGTATGGCTACCAAAAACGGTCGTAAAGTTTTAGCTGCTCGTCGTGCAAAAGGACGTAAACGCTTAACTGTGTAATTCTGAGTGTGCTTTGATGGTACACACAGAACCTAAGTCTGGTGGGTTTATGAATTCAAACGCTGAGTTACAAACTCACCCGGACTCTCTCCCAATCTCCCTCTCTTCCCCCGATTTCCCCAAATCCTGTCGCCTACTGACGCCCAAAGCATTTGCGCATGTGTTTGCCGACGCGGAAAAATTCGCTAACCGCCACTGGACCCTGATTGTGCGTCCCAATGGATTGCCATATCCACGTTTGGGCCTGGCTATCAGCAAAAAGCAATTGGCGCGTGCCGTGTGGCGAAACCGCATAAAAAGAATCGCCCGCGAGGCATTTAGGTTACATAAAACCGAGTTAAGTGGGTATGATATTGTCGTTTTGGGGCGCAAGGGCACTCAAGAGATAGATAACGAAACCCTGCATAAGAGCTTTTTACATCTGGTTCGCAAGATTCGCGGCAGCGATCTTAAAGCACAAAGTCGTGCGGCGGCCAGTGGCGTTTGAAAAGAAAGAATTAGGTTTTTAAAGGTTTAAACATGAATATGAGATCGTTCTGGTGGTTGGCGTTAGCCTTTACCCTGACCTGGATTTGGCTGGAATGGATGCAGTTTTCTGCACCCAAGGTTGAACCGAGTTCTGCAACATCGACAGCGGCAAGCAGCGCGTCAGTGGATGTGCCCGGCGCCAATGCGCCTGCTGTGGCCAAGCATGAAGGGGTGCCGGTTGCGCAAACCGCATTGCAACAGGGTCAACGTATTCGTGTCACCACCGATACGCTGGATCTGGTGATCGATACCGTCGGCGGCGATATCCGTGATGCCAAATTACTGCAGTACGGTGCAACCCACGACCCTGAACAGCCTTTCCATCTGATGAGCGACAGCGGCGCCCTGACCTATGTGGCGCAAAACGGTATTGCCACTCAGGCCGCAGCGGTATTGCCTGCGCCTAACCATAAGGCGGTTTATCAGGCGGCGCAAAGCGAATACCAGCTGCAGGGTGATACCTTGGTGGTGCCGATGACCTGGGAACAGGACGGCGTTAAAGTCACCAAAACCTACACCTTCAAAAAAGGCCAGTATCTGATCGATATCGCCTATAAGGTCGAAAACCAAACTGAACAGGCCTGGTCGGGCAGCCTCTATTCGCAACTGGTGCGCAACCGCCATAATCCGGAAGAGAACTGGATGATGTACACCTACACCGGTCCGGTGTTGTACGACGGCAATGCGGAAGAGAAGTACGTCAAACACTCGTTTGACGATCTGAACAAGGAAACCATCAGCGGCAAGACCGTCACCGGCGGTTGGGGTGCGATGATTCAGCAGTACTTCCTGACGGCGGTTATTCCCGATCAGGCGGCGCTCAACAGCTACTACGCCAAGCCGCTGGGCGAAGATCGCTATGCGGTGGGTGTGGTTGAGCCGTTGGTCACGGTAGCGCCGGGTGCGCAGGGCGAGTTGAGCTCGAAAATCTATATCGGCCCTGAAATTCAGGATCATCTGGCGGAAATCGCACCGGGTCTGGAGTTGACCATCGATTACGGTATGCTGACGTTCATCGCCGAACCGATTTTCTGGTTGTTGAAGCAGATTCACAATCTGGTCGGCAACTGGGGTGTGGCGATCATTCTGCTGACGTTGTTGATCAAGCTGGCATTCTATAAATTGTCGGAAACCTCTTACCGCTCGATGGCGCGTCTGAAGAAGTTCCAGCCTAAGCTGCAGCAGTTGAAAGAGAACTATGGCGACGACAAAGTGATCTTCCAGCAGAAGATGATGAAGCTTTACAAGGAAGAGAAGATCAACCCGCTGGGCGGTTGTTTGCCCATCTTTATCCAGATGCCGGTCTTCATCGCGCTTTACTGGGTATTGCTGTACTCGGTGGAGATGCGTCAGGCACCGTTTATGCTGTGGATTCAAGACCTGTCGGCGCAGGATCCTTATTTCATCCTGCCGATCATCATGGGTATTACCATGTATATCCAGCAGAAGCTGAACCCGTCGGCGATGATGGACGAAATGCAGCAGAAAGTGATGAAAATGCTGCCGTTCATCTTCACCATCTTCTTCCTGTGGTTCCCGGCTGGTTTGGTATTGTACTGGGTGGTCAACAACATCCTGTCTGTGGCACAGCAGTGGTATATCACTAAAAAGATTGAAGCCGGCGAAGAAAAATAAGCTGCCGCAAAAGATAGAAGGTAACGAAAATGCAATTGTCTTATCAAAAACTGGGCAAAGATCACCCGATGTACGGCAAGGTCGAGTATTTGGTCGCCGACGGCACGCAGCCGATCTGCTACAAAACCGCCAGCGGCTATATGCCTTTGGAAAACGGTGCCGCGCCGGTTGCACAAACTCAACAGGCCGGGTCTGCGCAAGTCGCTACCCAGCCGCTTTACGTGGTTTCGTTCAAGATCAATGGTGAAGCCGAAGAGATGACCTTCACTTCCAAAGAGTCGTTGGACAAGACCCTGGAAGAGTTGAATCAGAAGTGGTATATCACCGATCTTAAAACCACGGTGTACAAAACCGTCGCCTGAGTGTAGGCGGCTGGTTCACGATTCAAAGCGCCCTTACGGGCGTTTTTTGTTTGGAAGAAACTTGTGTTTGGAAGCGATTATGGAATTTGAAAACCACGATACCATCGCGGCAATTGCCACTGCCCCCGGACGCGGCGGAGTGGGGATTGTACGTGTTTCCGGCAAGCAGGCCGGCACGATTGCCGAGGCGGTCTTAAAGCGCGTTCCCAAACCGCGTTATGCGCATTACACGCCGTTTTACGGTGAGAATGATACGGTGCTGGACGAGGGCATTGCGCTGTTCTTCCCGGGACCGAACTCCTTTACCGGCGAAGATGTGCTGGAACTGCAGGGTCACGGCGGGCCGGTGGTGTTGCAATGGCTGTTGAACCGCGTGGTGCAATTGGGTGCGCGCCTGGCCGAACCGGGCGAGTTTTCCAAACAGGCGTTTCTGAACGACAAGCTCGATCTGGCGCAGGCCGAAGCCATCGCCGATTTGATCGAAGCCTCCTCCGAACAGGCGGCGCGCTCTGCCTTGCGCTCTTTGCAGGGTGATTTCTCGGCGCAGGTCAATCAACTGGTCGAAGAGTTGATTCAGTTGCGCCTGTATGTTGAAGCGGCGATTGATTTTCCGGAAGAGGAGATCGACTTTCTGTCTGACGGCAAGGTGGCTGGCCAGTTGCAGCATATTTTGGAGCGTCTGCATCAGGTCTTTGCCTCCGCGCAACAGGGGGTGTTGCTGCGCGAAGGGATGTCGGTGGTGATTTTGGGTCGTCCCAATGCCGGTAAATCCAGTCTATTGAATGCGTTGTCGGGACGCGAAAGTGCGATTGTCACCGATATCGCCGGCACCACACGCGATATCGTCCGCGAAGAGATCCATATTGACGGCATGCCATTGCATATCCTCGACACTGCCGGGGTGCGCGAGGCGACCGATCAAGTTGAGCAGATCGGTATCGAGCGCGCCTGGAAGGCGTTGGATAACGCCGACCGTGTATTGGTCATGTTGCAGGCCGGCGAGGCAATTCACGCCGAAGACCAGGCGATTCTGGATAAATTGCCGCATCATATTCCGGTGACGTTGGTGCGCAACAAAATCGACCTGATCGGCCATGCGCCGATGGTCGAACAGGACGGCGAGCGTACCGTTATCTGGCTCTCAGCCAAGCACAAGCAAGGTCTGGAGCTGTTGCGCGACCACCTGAAAACGGTGATGGGCTTTGCACAAACCAGCGAAGGGGTGTTTATGGCGCGCAAACGCCATTTGGAAGCGTTGCAAACGGCCTTGCAGTGGACCGAAAACGGCATGTTCCAGTT
>JACXUQ010000170.1 GCA_014763835.1 Thiotrichales bacterium | reverse complement strand
GCCACATCCAGCCAGGTGTTGTAGTCCAGTTCAAACGGCAGCAGTTTCTTTTCGGCGCTTTTTTGCAGGTAGGCAAAGTCGCTTTCGGTGCTGTAGGCCAGCACCACATCGGCCTGCAGCAGCAGTGCGTGAATTTCGTCCCACACCGCGCTTAATGAGGGCGCATCCTGCACCATATCGGTGGTGATATTGTGTTTCTCGTTTTCGGGAATGTCGTAACCTGGATTGATCAGACTGTTGAACAGTGGGTTGCCCTCGAAATCACAGGCCGAGAACTGGATGATGTCGGCTTCCGGATTGGTGCAGATGTCGGTGGCTTCAATGTCCAGGCAGACCACTTTTTTGCCCTTAAAGGATTTGGCGTGGTTTTTGAGTTTGAACAGCGCGTCGTTGCGCCCTTCCTGAATCAGGCCGATGACCTCGGATGTGGTGAACTCGTTGAGCAGTTCTTCCAGTTTGCCGGAGAGGCGTTTGACCGATTTGTGCAAAGCGGCGCGAACGGTTTCGTCTTCGGTGCTGCGTTCAATGAACGCATCAATCGTCAGGGTCTCTTCGCCCAGACGCAGATTCTGCAGCGTGGCGGTGGCGATTTTCTTGGTGTTGAAGTCGTAGTCTTCCAGCGGCGGAATGGTGATATCGGCGTTCAATAGCGCCTTCTCCCCTTTGGCGGGGGAGGCCATGATCTGCACCCCTTTGATCTGCAAACCGTCGGACGCGGCCACGGCGACCAGATACTCTTTAAGGGGTTGATTTCGCTTGTCAATCAGAATCAGTTGGGCGTTACTCATGGCACTCTTTGAAATGAGGTGAAAAAACCGCTATTTTAACAGCTTATGCATGAGGATGGGTTCAAATTGGGTCGCGGTTTTGACCGCAAAAAACTCAGCAGGCCGGGGGCGGCCTTAAGCGGTTGCGGCTTGCGGCGTTTGCAACGTATCGTGATCAAGTTTAACCCAATGGATTAGGTGAATCCGGCCGTCAAAATCCTCCGCCAATGCGGTGCAGGATTCCACCCAGTCGCCGCAGTTGTAATAGGTGACGGTGTTTTTGTCGCCGATTTCGCGGATTTCGGCCTGATGAATATGGCCGCAGATGACGCCGTCCATGCCTTTGTGACTGGCTTCTTTGGCGACGGCTTCTTCAAAGTCGGAGATAAAGTTGACGGCGCGTTTCACACGGTTTTTGAGGTAGGCCGAGAGCGACCAGTATCCGAATCCGAAGCGGTGGCGCACTTGATTGAACCAGCGGTTGAGGTGCAGCATGGTTTCGTAAAGAAAATCGCCGAACAGCGCGATCCAGCGGTGGCACTGCACCACGGCGTCGAACTGGTCGCCGTGGATGCACCACAGTTTGCGGCCGTCGGCGGTGGTATGTACGTATTCGTCCACCAGATCAATATTGCCGAATTGCACGCCGGAGTAGCGGCGCAGCATATCGTCGTGGTTGCCGGTGATGTAGATCACCTTGGTGCCGCGTTTGGCGCGGGTGAGGATGCGGCGGATGACGTTGGTGTGCGCCTGTGGCCAGTAAACGCGTTTGCGCATGCGCCAGCCGTCGATAATATCGCCCACCAGAATCAGGGTTTCGCAATCGTGCTGTTTGAGGAAGTGGCTGACAAAATCGGCTTTGCAACCTTTAGAGCCGAGATGCAGATCGGAAATCCACAGGGTGCGGTAGCGTTTGCCTTCAAAGGGCGCTTCGGACGGAACGGACGCTGCGGAGTCAATGAAATCTGCCATGTCCATCCATTGGGGCATTTGCAGGTTATTTGGTTTCATGTGGATTCCTTTGTCGTTTGACTCGTGTGCTACGATGGGTCTAAATTTCGTATTTTTGCAGAAAAGCGGGGCCGAAGCGGTTCAGCAGGCGGACGAATCCGCCCTGCAGCCAGCGCTGCTGCCACGGCAGATGGTCGATATAGAGCGCGGTGTATTCAATGACCGCCACGCCGCCGCGCTGGCGTTTGAAATGCCCTGCACCGGAACTGAGGTTGAGCGTTTGCCCGCGTTCATGCGTCACTTTGAGCAATTGCGCCATCAGCAGGCGGTACAAGCCGAGCGATTGCGGCAGGCGGGTGTCATAGCCGACAATCGGTGCGGTAATCAGATCGTTCTGGGTGAACAGGCCGATACTGGCGACGATGCGCCCGCTGATGTCGCGAAAACTAAAGAACTCGACCAGTCGCTGGCTGTGCAGAAATTCAAAGTAGGCCGCGCTGAACTGCGGGTTGTAAGCCGAGTGCTTGTCGATAAACAGTTGCTTGAATACGCTTTCAATCGCCTTGAAGTCGTCGCCCGAATGCGCCTGGGGTAGCACCAGTTGCAGTGTGGTGTTTTTGAGCAGGCGCTGGTCGTTTTTGACATTGTTTTTGCGCCACCAGTCACCGCCGGTTTCACCTTGTTTGGGAAACAGGTAAACCTGACGGGCGGGCAGCATAAGCCAGCCTTTTTGCTGCAGGCGTTGCATTAAACCGGCGTTGCTGAAGGGGTTGAGCGAGCGGATGCTGATGCTGTGCTGCGGATTGGCGTGCGACAGCTTGGCGGTGAAATGGTCGATGGTGTCGTTCTGCCAATCGGGCACGATATTGGTGGAAAACAGCCAGTTGTTCAAAGAGACGGTCTGGTTGATCTGTCCCCAGCGCAGGGCGATGTCGGCGATGCCGATCACAGCGCGCAGGGCGCCGCGCAGCCAGCGGCTGCCAATCAGTCCGAGCTCGTCGCGCGCATAACGCACATAAGCAGTGTAGGGCGAACAGACGTAACTGTTGTCGTATTCGCGTTCGTTGCGGGTGATCGGTACGCTGCGGTTTTCGAGCACAATGCAGTCGAATTCGGTTTGCACGTTGGCGATCGCACGCGCATCGCTTGAGCGCTGCATCGCTTCCAGTCCCATAACGAAACGGTGGGTGGTTGACCAGAGGTGCTCCGGTAGCAGGCGATCCACGGCTTATTCCGTTGCGCCGGGCTGGCGCTCGTAGACAAATACACCGCCGTAGATGGCCGAACGGTCACGGCGTGTCCATTCGCGGTTGGCCGCTGCGTCGGTGTGCCAGTGTTGCAGCAGCTCTTTGGGGAGTTTTAATTCCAGGGGCGAATGGGTGCCGGCGGTGCGGAAGACCACGCGCGCATTCGGCATGGCGGTGCGGTTGACCTGAATCCACAGCTCTGCCAATTGCTGTTCATTCATCCAATCCTGTGCATCGAGGAACAGATAGGCATTGAGGCTGTTAGCCGGCATGGCCTTGAGGCGTTCGGTCATGGATTCGTGATGGACGTTCACTTTATTCGCGTGCTGTTGCAGGCTCGCGAAGTGTTCTGCTTTCAAATAACGCGGCAGCGCCTGACGCTGGTCAAGGTCGTATTCACGGTTATAGGCCTGCCAGGCAAAGTAGTTATCTTTAAGCGGGTAATCGCAGGCCAGACGGCGCGCACGTTCTTTCAGCAGTTCATGCATGCCCTGCGCCTTCTCTTTCGATTCCTGGTTCATCTCTTCGTATTGCGCCGGCGGAATCCCCAGACTGTAAAGGACGACGGTGCGGTTGCAGAGGAATTTCAGCAGGCGCGTATCAAACACCGGCGCAACGTGG
This sequence comes from Thiotrichales bacterium, assembly GCA_014763835.1. Classification (GTDB taxonomy): domain Bacteria; phylum Pseudomonadota; class Gammaproteobacteria; order Thiomicrospirales; family Thiomicrospiraceae; genus Thiomicrorhabdus. Next base: position 432 of record JACXUQ010000170.1, on the reverse strand, counting down.
CGGGCAAACAGTTGTTCCTGCTCTTCCTGTGTACGCGCCTGCATGATTTGGGAGATGTCGTAGCCCAGACGTTTGCTCACCCAGTGAATCAAGCCGATAAAGTTGCCCAACAGACCGAAACGGTAAAAGCCTTCGCTGAACATGGCAATGCGCGGCTTGCGGCTCAACCCCTCCTTGCCTTCCCAGTATTCGCGGGTTTTGGCGTCCAGATGCGGTTGAATGTAGGCGTGATAACGGTCCAGATTCTTTTGCAGGTTGGCCTTGCCGAAGAAGTCGAAAAACGCCGCCTCGTCAGGCAGGTGTTCAATGGCCGCCAGCTTCAGTTTAATCAAGGCAATATGCGCCTCATTGAGATCGACCACGGTGATCGAAGCCGGCTGTTCGGTCAGGTAGTTGAGCACATTGCAGCCGCCGGAAGAGATCGTAAAGATG
>JACXUQ010000169.1 GCA_014763835.1 Thiotrichales bacterium | reverse complement strand
GCGTTCGTCAACGCGTTCGGCCACGGTTTTCTGCAGAATAGCGGCATCGTCATAGCTCGGCGCGGCATGGCTGAAATGCTGGCGGATATGTTGGCGGTTGACCGGTGGTGTGGCGCGTTGTTCGGACATGGTGTGTGTGGCTTATGCTGTGTGGCGCTGTAAAAAATCTGTTAAAGCCTGTGCCGTGGCCTCCGGATGGGAGTAGAACGGCATATGCGCGGCGCCCTGGAGCACGCAGACTTCGGCTTGCGGCTGTATTGTACTGAATTCAGTGACAAATTCCTTGGGAATCAGCGGATCGTTTTCGCCCAATAGCCATAAAACCGCACCGGGCCACTGGCTCAAAGCGGTGCGGTTATCCATCTTTTTGAGCAGTTGTAGACCTTGCGCCAAACTAGTTATCTTGGGGAGTTTGCGTTGTTTCATCTGCTGCATAAAGAGTTTGATGAGTTGGCGTGCGCCGTCGGATCCTTGAATCTGCAGTTTCCAGAAATGCTGCAAGGTCGCTGCGGTATCTTTGGCGAGCGCCTGGATAAAATCGTTCATCAGTTGCGGATTCATCGCCCAATGCCAGCCTTCGGTCTGCATAAAGCGCGGCGTGGAAGCCAGACAGGTCAGGCTTAAGACCGTGTGCGGATGCTGCAACGCGATTTTTTGTGCCAGCAGGCCGCCGAGCGACCAGCCAACCAGATGGGTGGGCTGCGGCATGGCGGCATAAAGCGCATTCACCCAGGCTTGCTCCAAATCGGCCGGTTTGGGAATTTCGGGGCTGTTGCCTGCGCCCGGCAATTCAATCAGGGTGACACGGTAATCTTGCGCAAAATAGTGTTCGATCCATTCGCGCCACACACTGTTCTGTGCGCTCCAGCCGTGGATAAAGGTCAGGTTCGGGCCTTGGCCGAACTGGTCGCAATGGAGTGACGGCAGTGATGCTGTATGCATGGTCTTGAAATTCCGCAAAGTGTCAGAAAAGCCTTATTTTATAGGCTTTAGCGGTGATGAAAAACCGTTGTTTTTATTGGTTTTTTGCGCATAGAGGTGGTTTAAGACACTTTGTCATAAAAATTTCATTGGTATTTCAATGTTTTAACTGTCTTTTAAGGTAAACAACTGTTACTATGATGATGTTCCACCTCTTTTACGGGTGTTTTGCTGTAAAGGTGAAGGCGGAATGATTTTTTTAGTTTTGAGGTTTATCATGTCTGATGTAGTAAAAGGTACCGTTAAGTGGTTCAACGATGAGAAAGGATTCGGTTTCCTGGCTCAAGAAAACGGTGCGGATGTATTCGTACACTTCCGTGCTATTAACGGTGCAGGACGTCGCACTTTGGCTGAAGGCCAAGCGGTTTCCTTTGAAATCGTTGAAGGTGAAAAAGGCTTGCAAGCGGCAAACGTTACGCCGCTATAAGTGGAAAGTGGCTTTTGAAACTTCTGTTTTGGCAATGGATGGCAACGTCCAGATGATAAGATAAATCTCGAGAGCCGCACACCTTTACTGAAAAAGCAGGCGCTTGCCTGCTTTTTTTATGTCTGAAATCCGGCAAAAATCTCAACAGGCCGGGTGTTTAAATGCCCAAGGATACTTTAGGCGGGTTGCGGTCGGCATCCAGACGCGGCTGGCATATAATCACCTGCTCGGTTTTGGCCCCCAGTTGCAACAGCTGGCGTTTGATCTGATTGGCGCGTTCCGTCGCCAAATTTAATAACTCCTCATCACTGATTTGTGGCGCAGGCAGCGGTTTAGCCGGCGTTTTATCGGTTTTTTCTGGCGGTTTTGCCTCGGTCAGGGTTTTAGCCAGTTTGTGCAGCAGTATCTGACGGTCGTATTCGTTGGCGGCGCCGCAGACTTTAATCTGGATTTTGCGTTTTTCGTTAAGCAGTTTCGCAATCTTCTGTAGGTAATCCTGCATTTGCGGGTTAAGGGCGCTTTCCCCTGCACTGAAATCGACCGCCTGGAGGTGGATGGCACCGGCCTGATCGGTCAGGTAATTGCCGGCGAGCGCAATCGCGCCAAAGGGCTGTAACGCCAGCAGCAGGTAGGTTTTGGTAGCGGTTTTCATGGCGCCGGACAAAGCAGTATTAATGACATGCTGCAAGTCAAAATCGGGATTGCTCAGGTCGCCTGTGACCGGCAGTTTGAGTTTGATATTGTCGTCTTTGTCGCGCAGCAATCCGAGGGCGGCATCGAGCGGCATGCTCAGTCCTTTTTGAAATTCCGCGCTTTTATTGGCATCGGCGGTTTTCAGTTCCAGTTTATTCAGTTTTAAGGTGTTTTCGGCGTTGATCTGCTGGTTTTTAATTTGCGTATCGAAATTGGCGGAAAGCTGGCCGCTGGCGATGTCGTAACCGACAAATTCACGGCTGGCCGGGCTGAAGGCGACGAGATTGAGTCCTTCGATGCGGCTCTGCAGATTCACTTCCAGTTCGGGGTTAAGCGGTTGCAACTTGCCTTGGCTGCTTAAGTTGGCAAATTCATCAATGCGCGCGCTCAGTTTGACGGTGGTGTCGCTTTGCGGTTTTTGGCTATCGAGCGTGCCGATAGTCAGGTTATCGATTTCCAGTTTTTTGCTGATTGGTTCGGCAAATTGGTTGAGTGTGAGGTGAACCGGATTTTGGCCGTCCACTTGAATGGCGGCGATGCGGTAGTGAAAGGTTGAGGCTGCCGGCGCGGGCTTTTCCTCTGAAGGTCGGCTTGAGACCGTTGGCGCAGGGCCGGTGCTCAAACGCTGCTGCAGGCGGGTAATTTCGGCGATCTGATGGTTGGCGTCGATTGCCAGCAGCGCTTGGGCGTTTTGCGCGTGAACCTGGCCTATATCCAGATAATTGAGGTTTTGTAAGGCCGCTTGGTCGACTTGCAGGCTGCCGAGCTGGATAAAGGGTTGCTCAGGCTGATCCGGCAATGTCAGGTCTTTGAGGCGGATTTGCGCTAAACGCAGGTTATTGAGGCCGTTCAACTCCAGTTTTTGGATTGCCAGTTCTGCCAGATCGGCAATGGGCTGCTGTTGGCTTAGGGCGCGGAAATTTTCAGACTGCACCCGTCCTTTGGCCTGAATGTGTGCGGGTGCCGAACCCTGTTGTGCATAAGCCGCTTCGCCTTGCCAGAGGAGTTTGCCCAGCTCGGCCTGCAGCGGGGCTTGCTGCCATTGCAACTGATTCAGCTGCAGCGTGCCGTTTTGAGTGATTTGCAGGCTTTGCGGGGTCAGCTTGGCCTGCAATTGCAGGTCGCTGTCGATATCTTGTTGAATGCTTTGCTCGGCCTGTTTTATAGCGACCGCTTGGGCGGTCAATTTGCCTGTCATATCGAGTTTGGAGGCGGTGTCGTTTTGCTCGAAGCGAATGACTCCCTGATACTGGCCGGAATCCAGAGCAACCTGCATTTCGGGCTGCTGAACATTGAGTTGTTTGACGATGAGTTGGCCGTTTTGGGTGAGGGCAATGCCGCTTGCTTTCAGAATCGCCGTCAGATCTAGTTCGGCATCCATCGATTGTTGCAGCTGGGTTTGAGTGGTGCCTTCATACAGGTCGAGGTTGGCCAGTTGCAATTTGCCCTGGAGGTGTACCTGAGGATGGTTTTCCCGCTCTATATAACTCACATCGCCCGACCAGCTGATGCGCTCTAAACGGGTTTTAAGGTCGGCAACCGCTAAGGCGACCTGTTCCAGACTGAGTGTGCCCTGCTGATTGAACTGCACGCCTTGCGTTCGTTGTTGTGCGGTAAAGGTCAGATCGGTGCTGAGCAAACCTGACAGGCCGGGTAGTTGTGCTTTAAGCGTGTCCGGTAAAGGCAGGTGTGCCAGGTCGAGTTGTTGGGTGCGGATGGTGCCGACGATTTTGGGCTCTTTGGCAAACAGGTCAAGTTGCAGATGGGCGTTGAAGCGCGCGCCGTTCAGATCGCTGTTGAGTATCAGTGCGGCCGGTTGGGTTTGCCAGCTGTAGAGGTCATTGAGTGCCAGTTTCTGGATATGGTAGCGGCTGGCTGGCTGCGCAAGCGGCGTAATCTGCAAGCTGACATTTTCAAG